>CANQSW010000100.1 GCA_947626615.1 uncultured Peptococcaceae bacterium
GAAATCGGGCAGGCGGCGCTCCTCCGTCTCGGTGACGAAGGCCGGGTTCACCGCGATCTCTTCATCGGTCGGCTCGCCCACCAGCCAGATAAGCTCCTGCAGCTCGCCGCTGTAACCGTAAGCGCGGACGATCTGGCCGCCGCGTATGCCGACCCAGCCGTTGTTGCCAAGCCCCCGCATGGTGGAGAAAAAGCAGGCGTTGCCAAAAAGCCGCCCCACGTCCTTCAGCCATTGGATATTTTCCGCCGAACGGTTCATATCCGCCTTCTGCCACAGCGTTCTGCCCACGACCAGCACCCAGCCGGAGAGCGTGGGCGAAACAAAAACGCGGTCGTTATCGGCATATGCCTCCGTTAGGCCCTTCGTCCAATTGGCGGGCTCGACCTGCGCCAGCCGCAGCGCCGCGATCACCTCGGAGGGCTGATAACCCGGCACGGCCAGCCAGGCCATTTTCGGGCCAAAAGGCAGCGGCTGCTCCGGGAAAAGGCTGTCCATTCTATGCGGTTCGTTTTCCGCGCCCTCGCCGAACCTGGGCAGAGGCGTTTTCGACGTATGGCGCACCTGATTCAGCAGCAGCGTTTCTTCCAGCTCCGCTTTGCCCAAAGCAGCGCCCGCAGCGGCTGCCGCGGCTGCTTCGGCCGCTGCCGCCGAGCCGATCACCCTGGTGGCCTCGATATCCTCGCCGGGCGCGGCGGAGATTTCTTCTGCCGGAGGCATATCCGCCGCTTCGGCAGCCGGCTCCTCCGCCAGCCTATCCACCTGCAAAAGGCGCCTCGCCTCGATATCGTCCTCGTCAACAGCGGCGGGGGCGGCTGTTTCCGCCGTATTATCCGCCGTATCTTCCGCCGCAGATTCTTCTGCCTCCGGTTCTTCTGCCGCAGGTTCTTCTGCCGCGGGTTCTTCCGCCGCGGGTTCTTCCGCCGCGGGTTCTTCCGCCGCGGCTGCTTGCATGGCCTCCGCCACGGCCATATCCGCCGCCGGAGTTTCCTCCGCCGCCGCAGCCGCCGCGTCCAGCCCGGCGGTTATGCGGTCTATCGCCGCGTTATAATCCACCTTGGCCGGGTCGATCTCCTCGCCGTCCAAAAAGCTTTGCGCGAACGAGGGCTGGGCAAATTCCGTCGTGCGTTCCAGCTCCGGCGCGGGCGTCAGCAGGGTAAGCTCCTCCTCCGCCGCCGCTTCCGCCTCCACCGTGGGCGCAAGCGCCTCCTCCGGCGGCGCGGGTTTCGGCGTCATTTCCGCCCGCAGCGCCGAGACGCGGATAGCGCGGCTGCCCCAGACGGCAAAGCCGATCCACGCGATCAGCATAGCGGCCGCGACGATAGCCGGCACAAGAAATACCTCCAGATCAAACACAAGCAAACCTCCCCTGCGGCGCAGGCCCAAAAGCCCCGCGTCTATTCGGCATAATCAAACTCTTTATCGGCGATACGCACCAGGTCGCCGTCCTTCGCGCCGGCCCGCAGCAAGGCCGCGTCCAGCCCGATCTTCGTCAGGATATTTTGCAGGCGGCGGAGCGAATCGTCGTGCTCCCAGTTGGTCATTATCACCAGCTTTTCCACCTTTTCGCCCGTTACGCGCCACGCGCCGTCCGGGTCGCGCCCCAGCGTGAACTCCGGCGCGGCGGTAACGACCGTCAGCTTGCTATCGTCCGCCGGGGCTATGTTGGGCGGCGGCGTTTCCTGCAGCAGCGCGTAGACCTTATACATCAGCTCTTTTAAGCCCGCGCCGGTCAGCGCCGATATCTCGAATATCTGATACGGCTCGCCGTTTCTGTCCGGCCCGATACGATTCTGGAACTCCGCCAGCTTGGCCGAAGCCTCAGGCATATCCATTTTGTTCGCCACGATGACGCGGCGGCGAGCCGCCAGATCGGCACGGTACAGCTCAAGCTCTTTATCTATGACGGTGAACTCCTCCCAGGGCTCCTGGCCGGAGAGGCCGCTCATATCGACCAGATGCAGCAGCAGACGCGAACGCTCCACATGCCGCAGAAAACGGTGCCCCAGCCCCACGCCCTCGGCCGCGCCCTCGATCAGCCCGGGGATATCGGCCAGCACGAAGCTCGCCCCCGGCTCCAGATCGACCACGCCCAGATTCGGCGAAAGCGTGGTGAAGGGATAATCGGCGATCTTGGGGCGGCTGGCCGTCACGCGGGAGAGCAGCGTGCTTTTGCCGGCGTTCGGCAGGCCCACCAGCGCCGCGTCGGCCAGCAGCTTCAGCTCCAGCCGCAGCCAGCGCTCCTCGCCCGGCTCGCCGTTTTCGGCGATCTCCGGCGCGCGGTTCCGTGCAGACATAAAACGCGCGTTACCGCGCCCGCCGCGCCCGCCGTGCGCCACGACGACGCGCTGCTCTTTCTCGACTATATCGGCCAGCAGCTCGCCGGTGTCGGCGTCGCGCACGATAGTGCCGACCGGCACTTTAACGACCATATCTTCGCCCTTGCCGCCGTCGCCGCCCGAAGGGCCGCCCAGCGGCACGTATTTCTCCCGCCGGAAGGTGACGATGCCGTTGCCGCCGTCGCCCGCTTTCACAAATATTTTGACGTAATCGTAGAACATTAAATTTTCTCCGCGATTTTTATAGTTATACCAATACAGAATATAGTATAGCACAAAAAGAGCGCCAAGAAAAGCAATTTCTGCAAAACTCCGTTATAAGGCTTCAGTTTAGGGGCTTCAGTTTAGCGGCCACATTTTATCCAGCTGCCGCAGACAGGCTTCGATACGCGCCATATCGGCCGCGTCGACCGGCCGGCCGGAGAAATAATAGCGCGCCTCTCCCGCATCTGTGCCCGCGGGCTGCGGTTTCAGCCCGGCAAGCCGCAGCAGCTGCCGCACCGTGCCGAGGTTGCCGTCCGCAAAACGCACCGCGCCGCCAAAAACCTCCCGAAAAGCCGCCTTGAAGTAATTGAAATGCGTGCAGCCCAGCACCACCGTGCCAAATTCGCTCAGATCGAACCCGGCCAGCTCCCGCCGCAGATAGGCGGCGGCGCGGGGAGAGTTGAAATCGCCCTGCTCCGCCAGCTCCACCAGCCCCGGCAGAGCCGCCAGCTCGGTCTTATCGCCGGCCGCCAGCCCCTCGATCAGCCGGTGCAGCTTGCTGCCGTGGATCGTCAGCGGCGTGGCCGCCACCAGTATTTTGCGCCCGTCGCCGCCGTTTTGCAGCGCGGGCTTCACCGCCGGCTCCATGCCCACCACCGGCACGCCGAACCACCGCCGCCAGTCCGCGTCGGCCACGGTGGTGGCGGTGTTGCAGGCGATGATTATGGCCTTCGCGCCCTCTTGCAGCAAAAAGGCGAAGATGCCGTCCAGCAGCTTTTTCAGCTCCGCCGGGCTTTTTTCGCCGTAGGGGACGTTGTCCTCGTCCGCATAATATATATAATCCGCGCCGGGCAGCAGCCGGCGGGCGCAATGCAGCACCGAAAGCCCGCCCAGCCCGGAATCCATGATACCTATCTTCATAAGCCGCCTCACCTCGCGATATCCGCCGCAAAACAGCAAAACAGGGAAGGCACAATAATGCCTTCCCCGTCTAAAAACTGCTTTGAGCAAATTGGCGTCACGCCGTTTCGACCTCGTAGACGCTGACCTGCTTGCGGGTCTTATCCTTGCGCTCGAACTTGACGTTGCCGTTCACCTTGGCGTAAAGAGTATCGTCCTTGCCCAAGCCGACGTTGATGCCGGGATGGAAATGAGTGCCTCTCTGACGCACGATGATAGAACCTGCGGTAACGAACTGGCCGTCATGGCGCTTTAAGCCCAAACGCTTAGACTCGCTGTCTCGACCGTTCTTAGAGCTGCCGCCCGCTTTCTTGTGTGCCATGAAAAATCCACCTCCTCGTTAGGGGAAAATCGTCTGAAAAACTTGCTTATGCGTTGATCGCTTCGACCTGTACTTTGGTGTACGGCTGACGGTGACCATTCTTTTTGCGAATGTTCTTTTTGGGCTTATAATGGAAAACCACGACTTTTTTGCCCTTGCCGTGCTCCAGCACCTTCAGGCTGACGCTCGCGCCGGCCACGGTGGGATCGCCGATCTGCAGGCCCTCGCCCTCGCCCACGGCCAGGACTTTGGCGTCGGTGACCACGTCGCCGACCTCGGCGTCCAAAAGCTCCACGCGAAGAACGTCGCCCTCGGCGACTTTGTACTGCTTGCCGCCGGTCTCAATGATTGCGTACATCGTATTTACACCTCCTATGCCAAAGACTCGCCCCGCCGGGTGGCCCAAAAGGCGCTTGATGACCCGTCCAAGTGCGGTTTACCTACATAAAACGGCTTATTTACATAAAACCTTATAGATTTTAGCACAAAAGCCGCCCGGTGTCAAGCGTTTTCGCGCTTATTTTACAGGCCGAAATATTCGTGCAGCTTACGCACGGCGTCTTTAGCGCCCTCTTTTTTCAGTATGCACGAAACTTTGATCTCCGACGTGGAGATCATGTCGATGTTAAAGCCGTTTTCGTACAGGCATTTGAACATACGCGCGGCCACGCCGGGGTTGGTGATCATGCCAGCGCCCACGATAGAGACCTTGGCCACGTCCGTCTCCAGCGTATATTTTTCAGCGCCAAGCTCGGCTATCACCGGCTCCAGCACCTCCTCCAGCTTGCCGTCGGCCTCTTTGCTGGTGGTAAATGATATATCGTTTTTGCCGTCGCGGTGGCCGCTCTGAATGATCATGTCCACGTTTACCTTGGCGTCCGCCAGAGCGCAGAACAAAACGCTGGCGATACCGGGCTTATCCGGCACGCCGTAGACCGTCACCTTGACCAGATCGTCGTCGTAGGCCACGCCGCTGACCAGAACTTCCTGCTCCAACTGCTTCATTTCAACTTCCTCCTTAACCATTGTACCTTCGTTATCGTTAAAGCTGGAACGCACGCAGACCGGCATATTGAACGTCTTGGCCATTTCCACGCTGCGGGGCTGCAGCACGCCCACGCCCAGGCTGCTCATCTCCAGCATTTCGTCAAAGGATATCTCCGGCAGCTTATGCGCCTCCGGCACGATACGCGGGTCGGCGGTATAAACGCCGTCCACATCAGTATATATCTCGCAGAAATCCGCGTCAAGCCCTATGGCCAGCGCCACGCCGGAAGTATCCGAGCCGCCCCGGCCCAGCGTATGTATCTCGCCCAGCGAATCGACGCCCTGAAAACCGGTGACGATGACGATCCGGCCGGCGGCCAGCTCGCGCTCCAGCCGCACGGAATCTATCGAGAGTATCTTCGCCCGGTTATAGACG
>CANQSW010000101.1 GCA_947626615.1 uncultured Peptococcaceae bacterium
TTTATGCCGTGGGCGGCAAAAGTCTGGTGCAAAACGGGCTTATTGCGGCGGGCGACAGCCCCACCGGCAATTCGGCCCGCACGGCTATCGGCTTCCGCGCCGACGGTTCGATGTTCTTTCTGGAAAACGACGGCCGCCAGGCCGATTACAGCATAGGCTTATCCCCGGACGCGCTGGCGCAGGAGATGATAAACCTTGGCGCGATAAACGCGATCAACCTGGACGGCGGCGGCTCGTCGATCATGGCGGCCCGGCGGCTGGGCCGGGAGCTTGGCGTGGTCAATTCGCCTTCCGACGGCAAGCCGCGCCTTTGCGCCAACTATATCTTCCTCGTGAACCGGCAGCCGGTCTACGACGAGGCGGAGCTGCTGCAGATCGAGACGGGGCGGCGCTATATCCTGGCCGGCTCGGGGCTCGCGCTGCACGCTGTTGGTCTTAACTATGCGCTGGACGAAGCGCCACTGCCGGACGACGTGTATTGGGATATCCTCTCCGGCGACGCCGAGATCGAAGACGACGGGCCGGATACCGCGATCTTGACGGCGGGCGAGGAAGCCGGGCAGGTGATAGTGCGGGCGGAAAGCGGCCGTATCACCGCCGAGCAGAACCTTTACGTGCTGCGTTCGGTGGGCCAGCTGCAGATCATGCAGGAGGGTACGGCTATCGGCACTTTGAACGTGCTGCCGGGGGCGGAGGTGCAGCTGACTGCCGCCGGCGTTTATAAGGGCGAGGCCGTGGCGCTGGATAACGCGGGGCTGGAATGGTCGCTATCCGGCGATATCGGCGAGATCGACCCCGACGGCACCTACCACGCGGGCGGGCACGATCCCTCCGGCCAGATAATCGTGCGGGCGGGCGACACCGTGGGCCGCTTGGTGGTGCTGCAGCAGGCGGCCGGCGAGGGCTTCACTATCGTCGGCGTATCGCTGCCCACCGCGCTTGCCAGCGGCGCGGGGGCGGATTTCAGCTTCCGCGTGGCCGTGGGCTACGGCGAAGATCTGCCGGACGAAGATCAGCTGACGCTGCTTTTGGACGGCGAAGAGGTCCCGTTCGATTACGCCTGGGGCACCGGCATCGTGACGTTCCGGCTGGGCGGCCTGCCGGACGGCCAGCACCGCCTGACGCTGGTGGCCGAGGATAACGCGGGCAATCGCACCAGAAAGGCGCTGACGTTCACCGTGGGCGAGGGCGGCGACGCGCTCACCTACGCCGACGTGCCGGCTGCGCATTGGGCGGCCAAAAACATCGCGTATCTCAGCAAGCGCGGCCTGATGCAGGGCGAAACGGATAAATCCGGCCAGCAGCTGTTCAACCCCGGCCGCAACCTCACGCGGGCGGAATTTGCCGTGATCGCGGCGCGTTATTTGAAGCTGGACACCTCGCAGGCTATCAGCGTGCCTTATGCCGACCGGCCGGATATCCCGAGCTGGGCGCTGGGCGCGGTGCGGGCCGTCTACGCCGCCGGCATTATGACGGGGCAGGAAACAAACGGCGAGCTTTACTTCTACCCGCGCAATAATATCAGCCGGCAGGAGGCGATGACCGTGATCAGCCGTATTCTGGGCGAAGGCTACGCGGCGGAAGAGCAGGAATTTGCCGACGCGGCCGAGATCAGCGGCTGGGCGGCGGAGCATATCGACCGTCTGGTCACGCTGGGGCTGGTGGGCGGCTATGACGACGGCACCATTCGGCCGCTGGCGAACGTCACCCGCGCGGAGATCGCGAAGATACTCTTCAATCTGTACTAAAATTCAACGGGAGCAGAACGCTCTGCCGCCGGGCGGTTAGATCCGGCGGCGGGGCGTTTTTTCTTGCCGTCTGCCGGCAAAAGTGGCGCAATGCCGTAGACAGCCGCCGAAATATCTGGTATAATCTATAAAGTTGGAGAATAATGCCCCGGCGTTCGGCCGCGGGCTTTTAACGGCGTTTAACTGGGAGTTTTGAGGTGACGCAGATGACGAAGGAACTGCGCCCGGCGTTCAAAGACGCGGACTGGGCGACGAAGATCGCATATATCAACGAGAACGAAAACGCATATTATTCCGACGGTATCGAGCTGGTGGAGCTGGCGGAGGGCTATGCCCGCATGGTCATGCCGCTTTTGCCCCGCCACCTGAACCTGCAGGGCAACGTGTACGGCGGCTGGCTGGCCACCATGGTGGGGCAGGCGGCGGGCAAGGCCGCGATGTCCTACGGGCGTTTCGTCACGCCGGAACAGCTTTCGATGAACTATCACACCACCTGCAGCGGCGGCACTCTGCACGCCGTGGCGCAGGAAAAGAACCGCGGCCGGCATCTGGGCATTTATACCGTGGACGTTACGGACGATAAGGGCGAGCTCATTGCCTCCGGCACGGTCACGCTGTTTATCCAGGATAAGGAGATCGACTTCCCGCGCGAGCCGCGGGATCTGCGCGAGCTGGGCTTTTTGCCCGGCAGACAGGAGGAGCAAAGATGAACTGGTTGGAGAAGACGCGGCGCGGGCTGAAGCGCGACCTGGCCGAGGCCGCCGCGGCGGCAAAGGCGGCCGGGGAGCTCAACTTTGAGGCTCTGCCGGATTTTGTGATCGAACGCCCGCGCGAGAAGGCGCACGGCGATTTTGCGGCCAATCTCGCCATGCTGCTGGCCCGGCAGGCGAAAATGCCGCCCCGCCAGATCGCGGCGGCGATAACGGCGCATTTATATAAGGACGCGCCGGCAAAGTACGTGGAAACGGTGGAGATAGCGGGCGCGGGCTTCATCAACTTCCGTATGCGGCCGCATTGGCTGACGGACGGGCTGGCCGCCGCCGTCAAAGAGGGCAAACGCTTCGGCGAGAGCGACGCCGGCGCGGGGCAGAAGGTCAACGTGGAATTCGTTTCCGCCAACCCCACCGGCGAGCTGCACCTGGGCAACGCCCGGGGCGCGGCCATCGGCGACAGCCTGGCCAACATCATGCAGGCGGCGGGCTATGATGTGACCCGCGAATATTACATCAACGACGCGGGCAAACAGATCGAAAACTTCGGCCTATCGCTGGAGGCGCGCTATCTGCAGCAGCTGGGGCAGGACGTGCCCTTCCCGGAGGACGGCTACCACGGCGAGGATATCGTCGCCACCGTGCGTGAGTATATCGCGAGCGAGGGCGAAGGGCTGCTCGCCGCCACGCCGGAGGCCCGGCGGCAGGCGCTGACGGCATACGCTCTGGGCAAAAAGATCGGCGCGATACGCGAGGCGCTGGAGCATTACGGCGTGAAATACGACGTCTGGTTCAGCGAGCAGACGCTGCACGACGCGGGCGAAGTTATGGGCGCGGTGCGCCAGCTGGAGGAAAAAGGCGCGGTGCTGCAAAAAGAGGGCGCGGTTTGGTTTGCGGCGGATAAATTCGGCTGCGAGAAGCCGGAGGTGCTGGTGCGGGCCAACGGCATACCCACCTATTACGCAGCGGATATCGCCTATCATAAAAACAAATTCGAGCGCGGGTTTACCCGGCTCATCAACATCTGGGGCGCGGATCATCACGGCCACGTGGCGCGGCTGAAGGCGGCGCTGGCGGCGCTGGGCTATCCCGCGCAGGAGCTGGAAATTATCCTGATGCAGCTGGTGCGTCTTTTTGCCGGCGGCGAGATCATGCGTATGTCCAAGCGGGCCGGCACCTACGTTACGCTGGAGGAGCTTTTAAGCGAGGTCGGCCGCGACGCGGCGCGCTTCTTCTTCGTGATGCGTTCGGCCGACAGCCAGATGGATTTTGACCTCGATCTGGCCAAGAGCCAGTCGTTGGACAACCCGGTCTATTACGTACAATACGCGCACGCGCGTATCAACAGCATTATCAATCAGGCGGCGGAGCAGGGCGTCAAGCTGCCGCCCGTGGAGGAAACGGATTTTTCCTTGCTGACGGAGGAGGCGGAGCGCGATCTGCTGCGGCGCTTGCTGGAGCTGCCGGACGAGATAGCCCAGGCGGCGGCGCAGGAAGCGCCCCACCGCATCGCGGCTTACGTTATGGAGCTTTCCGCTCTGTTCCACAGCTTTTATGGCGCCTGCCGGGTGCTGGGCGTGGCGGCCGAGCTGCAGGCGGCCCGGCTCTGGCTCTGCCGGGCGACGGCGGACGCGGTGGCCAAGTGTCTGGGGCTTTTGGGCGTGAGCGCGCCGGAAAAAATGTAAGTTTTGGTTTTGGGGAGAGCGTTGGGGCAGATCCAGGTCGAGGTTTTGGCGATGACGAAGTATATCTTTTTCACGGGCGGCGTCGTTTCGTCGCTGGGCAAGGGGCTGACGGCGGCTTCCTTGGGCAAATTGCTGAAGAGCCGGGGGCTGAAAGTCGGCGTGCTGCGGCTGGATACCTATTTCAACACGGATAACGGGCTGATGAACCCATACCAGCACGGCGAGGTGTTCGTCACCAACGACGGCATGGAGACCGATCTGGCGCTGGGGCATTACGAGCGTTTTATGAACGTGAGCCTGTCCGGCCAGGCCTGCTCGACGCTGGGGCGCATTTATCGCCGTATTCTGGACCGCGAACGCGCGGGCGATTTCGGCGGCAACACGGTGCAGGTGATACCGCACGTCACCAACGAGATCAAGCGCACCATCACCAATGAGCTGGCCAACTGGGCTTTCGACGTGATCATTGTGGAGATCGGCGGCGTGGTCGGCGATATCGAATCGCTGGCGTTTCTGGAGACGATCCGCCAGCTGCGGCACGATCTGGGCCGCGAGAACACGCTGTTCGTTCACGTGGCGCTGGTGCCGTATCTGCACGTGGCGGGCGAGGCCAAGACCAAGCCCGTGCAGCACAGCGTCAAAACGCTGCGCAGCCTCGGTATCCAGCCCGACGTTATCGTCTGCCGCACCGAAGTTCCGCTGGAAGACAGCGCTATCGGCAAAATTTCTCTGTTCTGCGATATCGACCGCGAGGCCGTGATCCAGCAGATGTATACCGACAACGTGTACGAGCTGCCGCTGGGACTGCACCGGCAGGGTCTGGATAAAATAGTGGCCGAAAAGCTGGAGCTGCCGCCCGCCGAGGCGGATATCAGCGGCTGGGAGGAATTTTATCAGCGCTCTTTGGCCAATAATAAGCAGGTGAAGCTGGCGCTGGTTGGCAAATACACGGCGCTGCCGGACGCCTACATCAGTCTGGTGGAGGCGCTGCACCATTGCGCTATCAATCTGGGGCTGGCGGCCGAGGTGGA
>CANQSW010000102.1 GCA_947626615.1 uncultured Peptococcaceae bacterium
ATGCCGCCGACGTGACGTTCACCAAAGCAAAACTCGACTATGACGACGGTGTGGCCGTCTATGAAGTGGAATTTTACCACGGCGCGCAGGAATACGAATACACGATCGACGCCCAGACCGGCGCGATCATCGAAGCCAAGGTAGACCGCGATTAAAACCGTATCGCCAAAGCGAAAAGCCCCCCGAACGGGGGCTTTTTTTTGACAAAAAATACAGCTAATACTTTTTTCACCGCCGCAAATACTAAAGCCAGACCGAAAATCGGCAGCAAATGACTAATCTTAAGTTGAACGGAGGCTACAAAAATGAAGAAATTTATCAGCCTGCTCGCGGCGGCTCTGCTGGCGCTCGGCTGTTTGGCCGGCTGTTCCGACGGCGGCAGCGGCACGAAGAACACCGGCGCCACCGGCACGAACACCAGCGCCGGCTCGCTGAACCAAGAGCTGGGCCAGGATTATCTGAACAACGGCAACCCGCTGCAGATCACGGGCGCAAGCCGCACCGGCTACGGCAGCATGAACGCCGCCGGCAGCGATTATCAGAACAGCGGCGTGACGGGCGCGGCCAGCCCCGGCAGCGATATCCGCATCACGGCGGATATGTAAGACGAACACACAGCAAGAGGCGACGCCAACAAGCGCCGCCTCTACGTTTTAGTTTCAGGTCAAAGCTCGATCTGGTCGGTGAAGCTCACCGGCAGCACGCTCAGCGATATCTCGCCGGTGCGGATTATCTCGATGATACCGTATTTTTTCATCAGCTCGCAGAAGGAGTCGATCTTTTTGCTGTCGTTGGTCACCTCGATGACCATGGCGTCGGCGTTGAAGTCGATGATCCGGCCCATAAACACGTCCACGATGCTCATGATCTCCTGCCGGTAGGCGTCGGAGGTCTTTATTTTGATCAGCGCCAGCTCGCGGCTCATCGAAGCCGCCTTGGAAAGATGCACCACGCGATACACCTGCACCAGCTTTTCGATCTGCGCCATGATCTGCTCCAGCTGCCAGTCTTCCTCGATCTGCACCACCAGCGAAATACGGGTGATGCCTTCTTTTTCCGTCTTGGAGGCGGCGATGGATTCGATGTTATAGCCGCGGCGGGAGATCAGGCCCGAAACGTGGGTCAATACGCCGGGGCTGTCTTCGACCAAAACGGCCAGCTGTTTTCTCTTCATCACGCCTCGCCCCCTTCCAGCACCATTTCGGAAAGCGACTTGCCGGGCGCTACCATTGGCATAACGTCCTCGCTCTCGTCCACCAAAACCTCCACCAGCACCGGGCCGGGCGTTGCCGCCGCTTGAGCCAGCGCCGGGGCGACCTCCTCCGGCCGCGTCACGGTGATACCCGTGCAGCCCATCGCCTCGCCCAGCTTGGCGAAGCTCATCTTAAATTCGTGCTTGGAGGCCGACATTCTGTGGCCGTAGAACATACGCTGCCATTGCCGCACCATGCCGAGGCCCTCGTTGTTCAGCACCAGCATTTTCACGGGCAGGTTTTCCTCCGCCAGCGTCGCCATTTCCTGACAGTTCATCATAATGCTGCCGTCGCTGGAAATCAGCCAGACGGGCTTATCCTGCGCCGCCAGCGCCGCGCCCATGGCCGCCGGCAGGCCGAAGCCCATCGTGCCCAGGCCGCCGCTGGTGAGGAACGTGCGCGGCTCCTTAAACGTCATATATTGAGCCGTCCACATCTGGTGCTGGCCTACGTCGGTGGCGATCACCGCCTCGCCTTTAGTCAGCCGGTTCAGCTCCTCGATCACGGCTTCCGGCTTGATGACCTTGTCGGAGTGCGCGTAGGTTATCGGGTGTTCGGCCTTCCATTTGGCGCAGCTTTCGTGCCATTCGTCCAGATTGCCCGTCTCCGCGTTTTGCAGCAGCGAGAGCGACCAGCAAAGATCGCCGGAAAGGCGGTAATCCACCCGCACGTTTTTGTTGAACTCCGCCGGGTCGATATCCAGATGCACCACCCGCGCGCCGGCGGCAAACGTGTTCAGCGTGCCCGTCACGCGGTCGTCGAAACGCACGCCCAGCCCCAGCAGCAGGTCGGCGTGCTGCACCGCCATGTTGGCCGCATAAGCGCCGTGCATACCCAGCATACCCAAATGCAGCGGCGCGTCGGTGGGATAGGCCGTAAGCCCCATCAGGCTGGCCACCACGGGTATCTGCGTGCGCTCCACAAATTGGCGCAGCAGCTCGGACGCCCCGGCATAGACCACGCCGCCGCCCACGAACAGCACCGGGCTGTGGCTGCGGCCGATCGCGTCCAAAATATCCTGCAGGTCGGCCGTGCTGCCTTCCTTCTTCGGCTTGTAGCTCCAGACGAGCTTAGCCAGGTCGGCGGAATAATCGAACTCCGCCTCGTCGGTCAAAACGTCTTTGGGGATATCCACCACCACGGGGCCGGGCCGGCCGGTGCGCGCGATATAAAACGCTTTTTTCAGCGTCAGCGCCAGCTCCGCCGTATCCTGCACCAGAAAATTGTGCTTGGTGATCGGCGTGGTCACGCCCATGATGTCGGCCTCCTGGAAGCTGTCTTTGCCGATAGAAGCGCGCGGCACCTGGCAGGTTATGCAGACCAAAGGGATCGAATCCATGTTGGCCGTGGCGATGCCCGTCACCAGATTCGTCGCCCCCGGGCCGGAAGTGGAGATACATACGCCCACTTTGCCGCTTCTTCTGGCGTAGCCGTCCGCCGCGTGGGCCGCGCCCTGCTCGTGGCGCGTCAAAACGTGCTTGAGCCCGCTGTCATATATCGCGTCATAAAGCGGCAGGGCCTGGCCGCCGGGATAACCGAAGATCGTCTCGATACCCTCCGCTTTGATGGCCTCCACGACAATTTTTGCACCGCTTAACCGCATATTTCTGCCTCCTTTTGTTTAACTGCCAGCCAGATCGCACATTCCAGGCGGATCCGGCTGATCTGGCAGCCCAGCTCGTAGGGCTGCATGATATCGTGATGAAAAAGATCGGCGTTGGCGTGGCAGCCGCCGCTGCAGAAGAACCGCGCCCAGCAGCCGCGGCAGCTCGCCTTGTTATAGACGTGCGCCTGCCGGAATTTTTCCACTATATCCTTGGCTTCGGGCCAAACGCCTTCGTCCACCGTGCCCAGCTTGTATGCCTCCCGCCCCACGAACTGGTGGCAGGGATAAAGCTCGCCCTCCGGCGTCACCACCATATATTCATAGCCCGCGCCGCAGCCCGTCAGCCGCTTGGGCAGGCACGGCCCGTGCGAAAGATCCAGCCGAAAATGGAAGAAGTCGAAAGGTTTGCCCGCCTCGCGCCGCTCCTGATAGAGCCGGGCCAGCCGCCAGTATTCCTCTTTCAGCCCCGGCAGGTCGGCCTCGGTGAGCTTACGCGGGCCGTCCGTCTCCACGGCGGGCTCCATCGAAAGCCGGGGAAAGCCCAGCTCCAGCCAATGCTTGATATCCTCGCAGAAATCCTTGTTATACGCCGTATATGTGCCGCGCACGATAGCGTTGCCCCGCGTGTTGTGCGCGAGAAAATACTGGATATTTTTGGTCACCACGTCGTAACTGCCGCGGCCGTTGGGGAACACGCGCTGACGGTCGTGCACCTCCGGCCGGCCGTCGTGGCTCAGCACCACGCTGATATTATTTTCCTCCGCCCAGGCGGCTATCTCCGGCGTAAGGCCCACGCAGTTGGTGGTGAACGTGAAGCGGAACGTCTTGCCGAAAGCCTTCTCGCGCTCTCGCCCGTAGGCCACCAGCCGCTTGACCACGCCGATATTTAAGAGCGGCTCGCCGCCGAAGAAATCGACCTCCAGAAACTTGCGGCCGCCGCTGTTTGCCAGCACCATATCCAGCGCTTTGGCGCCCGTCTCAAAGCTCATCATACTGCGCCGCCCGCCGAAGCTGCCGGTGGAGGCGAAGCAATATTTGCAGCGCAGGTCGCAATCGTGGCAGATGTTCAGGCAAAGCGATTTCAGCACCGGCTCCGGCGGCTCGTATTGGCCAAGATAGGCGTCATCGCTGAACATCAGGCCCTGTTCTTTCAGGGCCAAAAGCTCCGCCGCGATCTCCTCCGCCTCTTGGTCGAGCTCCTCGCCCGCCGCGATCTTTTCCAGACAGGCGACCGTCGCTTCGTCCACGCGCAGCACCGAGCCGCTGTTTACGTCCAGCAGCAGCCAGCCGTCCGGCACGGCGAACCAATGCAGCTTTGCCGCCTCGGCCGGCGCGATATGTATTTTTTCCATGAGTTACCTCTAAAACTGAAAATTCCCGGAAAACCAAACGGAGGCGCTCTCAAGCGCCCCCGCTGATTCTGCAAAACTTATTTTTCGCAGGCCTGATTGCCTACCGTGCAAGAGGTTTTGCAAGCAGACTGGCAGGAGCTTTGGCAGTTACCGCAGCCGCCGCTTTTGGCGCTTTCCTGCAGCTTGCCCTTAAAAACGACCTGAATATGCTTAGTCATAAGCTCTCCCCCTCTTTGCCGCGTGGGCGGCAGATTTGCTAAACCGGCCGTTTCCCGGCTTCGGCTTACTGAATAGACTAATTATAGCACAGATTTGGGGCCGCGGCAAGAAAATTATTGAGATTTTCGCCTATTTTGGCGGATAAGCCGGCACCAGAGGCCCGCCGCCGGCATAACCTGTACTATAAACCGACAAATTTCCGACAAGGAGGGCTAAAAAATGGCCTGTTGTAATAATACTTCCCGTTGTTCCTGTAATATCCCCGTCCCCGCCGCGGCTTGCAAATGTGCCGCCCCTGCTGCTGCGGTAACGGAAACCGAAAATGCCTGCTGCACCTGCGGTTGTTCTAATACCTCGACTATTCCTGTTCCCGCCGCAACTTGCGGCTGCGCTGCCCCTGCGGCGGTAGTAGCGGAAACCGAAAATGCCTGCTGCTCCTGCGGTTGCGCCGATAATTCTGCTATCCCTACGCCCGCTGCAACTTGCGATTGTGCTGCCCCTGCGGCGGTAACTGAAACCGCAACTTCCTGTTGTTCTTGTGGCTGCGCCGATAATTCTGCTATCCCTACGCCCGCTGCAACTTGCGATTGTGCTGCCCCTGCGGCGGCAGTAGCAGAAACTGCAACTTCCTGTTGTTCTTGTGGCTGCGCCGATAATTCTGCTATCCCTACGCCCGCTGCAACTTGCGATTGTGCTGC
>CANQSW010000103.1 GCA_947626615.1 uncultured Peptococcaceae bacterium
ATTTCACCCCTTTCCCTTATTTTAGCACAAAAAGATGGTAGGCACTTTCGTGTCTACCATCTTTTTACCACTTCACCGCAGCGGCTTCTCCTGTTTTGGTTTATTTCAGCGAATTCATGTGGCGCAGCAGCCAGTAACAAGCGCCCCCGGCCAGCATACAGACGATGAACACGCCGATCGTCATCAGCGGGCTGCCCGCAAACGGCATCGGCAGGTTCATGCCAAAAAAGCTGGTGATGAAGGTCGGCACGGCCACCATTAAGGTGATGACCGTCAAAAAGTTCATGACCTTGCTCAGGTTGTTGTTGGATATCGAGGCCAGAGCGTCCATCGAGTTGCGCAAAATGGTGGTATAAATGTCGGCCATTTCCACCGCCTGCTTGTTCTCGATCATCACGTCGTCCAGCAGGTCGCGGTCTTCCTCATACATGCGAATGGTGCGCGTGCGGAACAGCTTTTCCATGACCTTATCGTTGGCGCGCAGACTGGTAGTGAAATATACCAGGCTTTTTTGCAGGTTGAGCAGGCCGTTCAAATCCTCATTGTTCATGGAATCGCGCAGCCTTGCTTCCAACGCCTCATAACGGCGGTTGATATCGCGCAGCGAGCGCAGATAGATGTTGGTCTGCATCTGCAATATCTGCAATATGAGCCGCGTTTTTTTGAACGTGGCGGCGGATTTGATGCGCCCGCCCGCAAAATTGCGGAAAAGCTCCAGCTCCGTCAGGCTTACGGTGACGATGTATTCGTCGTTCAGCACGATGCCCAGCGGCACGGTGTCGTAGATCACGGCGGCGTTGGTGGTTATCGGCACGTTGATGATGATCAGTATCTGGCCGTCGTCGCTCTCCACACGAGCCAGCTCTTCATCGTCCAGGGGATAGCGGATAAAATCCTCGTCGATACCGGTCTGCTCCGCCACGCGGCGTATCTCCTCCGGCGTGGGGTCGACCAGGTTGATCCAATCGCCCTTCTGCATTTGCTGCACCTGCCCCATCAGCTGGTTCTCGCCCGGCTGCGGGGTGCGGTAGATCGTCAGCATACGACATTCCTCCTTTATGGCAGGAGGCAGCCTAGAAAAGCGCGGCGGCCGCCCCCTGAATTTTGCTTATTCGGTAAATACTTCCAGGGTCGCCCTCCACGTCGTTCACCTCTTTCGTCGGCTGAATTTGCGGCAACGGCTTAATATCCGGCCGTTTGCCCGTATATCTTATAATAACTCTATTTTTTGGCTTTTTCCAGTCTTTGAGAGCAAAAAATTGCCGTATACGCTGATTTTTTTTGCTTTTTATGCTACAATAGAGGCGATAACAACGGATTCCCTGCCAAAGGAGGCTCTTACATAATGAAAATAACTGCGATAATCCTGGCGGCCGGCAAGGGCACGCGCATGAAATCGCGTCTGCCCAAGGTGCTGCATAAGGCGGGCGGGCGCACGATGCTTGAGCAGGTGCTGCACGAGGTGCGCGCCGCCGGCGTGGCGGATTGCTGCGTCGTGGTGGGCCACGGGGCGGACGAGGTGCGCCAAAGCCTGCCCCCGGACGAACATCTCAGCTTTGCGCTGCAAGAACCGCAGCTTGGCACCGGCCATTGCGTGCAGCAGGCCCTGCCCCATATCCCCGCCGACTGCGAGGCCGCGCTCATCGTCTGCGGCGACACGCCGCTTTTGACGGCGCAAACGCTGCGGGCGCTGATCGACAAATTTGCGGCGACGGCGGCGGACGGGCTGCTGCTGACCGCCCAAATGGCCGACCCGGCCGGCTACGGCCGCGTTATCCGGGCGACGGACGGCGGCGTCCGCGCTATCGTGGAGGAAAAAGACGCCACGCCCGCCGAAAAGCTGGTGACGGAGATCAACACCGGGGCGTATATCTTCAAATTCCCGGCGCTGCAAAGCGCGCTATCCCACCTCACCAACGCCAACGCGCAGGGCGAATATTACCTGACCGACGTTATCGGCCTGATCGCCGCGGCCGGCGGGCACATCGACACGCTGACCGCGCCCGACCCGGTGGAGACGACCGGCGTGAACGACCGCGTGCAGCTGGCGTTTGCCGCGGCCGAGCTATACCGCCGCAAGGCCGTGGAGCTGATGCTGGCCGGCGTCACGCTGCCAGACCCGGCAAGCTGCTATATCGACCAGCAGGTGACAGTGGGGCAAGATACTATCATCTATCCCGGCTGCCAGCTGCGCGGCGAAACGCATATCGGCTCCGGCTGCCTTTTGGACGGCGACTGCATCATCACCGACAGCACGGTGGGCGATAACTGCAAGCTGACCAAATGCGTGCTGGATCAGGCGGAAGTCGGCCCGGGCGCGAACATCGGGCCCTTTGCCTATCTCCGCCCCGGCACCAGACTTGGCCAGGGCGTGAAGATCGGCGACTTTGCGGAGATCAAAAATTCCGTTATCGGCGACGGCAGCAAAGTGCCGCACCTCTCCTACATCGGCGACACCGACATGGGCAGCGGCGTAAACGTCGGCTGCGGCACCATAACCTGCAACTATGACGGCGTGAACAAGCACCGCACCACGATCGGCGACGGCGTGTTCATCGGCAGCAACACCAATCTCGTCGCCCCCGTGGCGGTGGGCGAAGGCGCTTTCATCGGCGCGGGCAGCACCATAACCCGCGACGTGGCCGCCGGGGCGCTGGCCGTTGGCCGCGCCAAACAGAAGGAGATCGCCGGCTGGGCGGAGCAGGCCAGCCCCAAGGCCGCGGCTGCCAAAAAATCCGGCAAATAAATTGTAAAAACGTGCAAAAATCTCGCCCCGGTTTAGAGGAAAAAGCCGAATTTTGCGGAATGTATAATAACGTGATTTTCGGTTGCAAAGACCCAACCGAATTTGGCTATTTGTTTGGTCACATAATAGTGGAGGTAATGAGAAAATGAGTGGTTCAGCATTAAAGATCTTCACCGGCAACGCCAACCCGGCTCTGGCCGCTGAGATCGCCAACTATCTGCAGGTGCAGCTCGGCTCCGGCATGGTCTCCCGCTTCAAGGACGGCGAGGTGCGGCTGGAGATCGGCGAGAGCGTGCGCGGCAACGACGTGTTCATAATTCAGCCCACCTGCACGCCCGTCAACGAAAATCTGATGGAGCTTTTGATCATGGTGGACGCGATGAAGCGCGCCTCCGCCAGCTCCGTCACCGCCGTGATCCCGTATTACGGCTACGCCCGGCAGGAGCGCAAGCAAAAGGCCAGAGACCCGATCTCGGCCAAGCTGGTGGCCAACCTGTTGACGGCAGCCGGCGCGGACCGTATGGTGACCGTCGACCTGCATACCAACGCCATTCAGGGCTTCTTCGATATCCCGGTGGATCATCTGCCGGCCGTGCCCATTTTGGCGGAATACTACAAAAAGAAGCGGCTGGACAATCTGGTGGTGGCCTCGCCGGATATCGGCGGCGTGACCCGCGCCCGCAATCTGGCGGAGCGTCTGAACTGCTCTCTGGCAATAATCGACAAACGCCGGCCCGAGCCGAATAAATCCGAGGTTATGGGTGTGATCGGCGACGTTTCCGGCAAAAATGTTATTATGGTGGACGATATCATCGACACCGCGGGCACGATCACGCAGGGCGCGAACTTCCTGCGTGAAAAGGCCGGGGCCAAAGAGGTCTACGCCTGCTGCACGCACGCTATCTTCACCCCGCCCGCGCTGGAGCGTATCAACGAATCGGCCTTAAAAGAGGTGCTCATCACCAACACTATCCCGCTGCGCCCGGAATTCTGCGGCGAAAGCGACAAGATCCAGACGGTATCTATCGCCCCCATACTCAGCGAGACGATACTGCGTATCCACGAGAATATGTCGGTGAGCCGTCTGTTCGACTAATTTTTAAGGAGTATATTATTTGATGACGAACAACGTATACGATCTGCTGGCGGAGCGCGGTTTTATCGAACAATGCACCGACCCCGGCGTGCGCGACCTTTTGGGCCGCGAGAGCGTCACGTTTTACATCGGCTTCGACCCCACGGCGGACAGTCTGCACGTCGGCCATTTTATTCAGATCATGGTGATGGCGCATATGCAGCGAGCCGGGCATCGCCCTATCGCCCTTTTTGGCGGCGGCACCGGCATGATCGGCGACCCTTCCGGCCGCACGGATATGCGCAAAATGATGACGCAGGAGACTATTCTGGCCAACATCGCCAAATTCAAGGTGCAGATGAGCCGCTTCATCGACTTCGACAGCGATATCCCCAACCGCGCTATTATGGTGAATAACGGCGACTGGCTGCTGGGGTTGAATTACGTCGATTTTATCCGCGAGGTGGGCGTGCATTTTTCCGTCAACCGCATGTTGACGGCGGAATGCTTCAAAAACCGCCTGGAGCGCGGCCTCTCTTTCTTTGAGTTCAACTATATGCTGATGCAGAGCTATGATTTCGTCATGCTGCAACGCCAATATAACTGCCAGATGCAGCTGGGCGGCAACGACCAATGGAGCAACATCATCGGCGGCGTGGAGCTGAACCGCCGCATGGACGGCAAGCAGGTCTACGGGCTCACCTTCAAGCTGCTGACCAACAGCCAGGGCAAGAAAATGGGCAAGACTGAAAGCGGCGCTCTCTGGCTGGACGCGGCAAAGACCTCGCCCTACGAATTCTACCAGTATTGGCGGAATATCGACGACGCGGACGTGGCCAACTGTCTGGCGCTGCTCACCTTCCTGCCGATGGACGAGGTGCGGCGGCTCTCCGCCCTGAAAGACGCGGCTATCAACGAGGCCAAGGCGACGCTGGCCTATGAAGTGACCCGGCTGGTGCACGGCGAAGACGAGGCCAAAAAGGCCGAAGCCGCCAGCCGTCAGCTTTTTGGCGGCGCGGCCGGAGACGGCGACCTGCCCGGCACGGAACTGACCGCCGCGGAGCTCTCTGGGCTGGATATTCTGGGGCTGCTCGCCAAATGCGGCCTGATCAAAAGCAACGGCGAGGGCCGGCGGCTGATCGCGGACGGCGGCGTGTATCTGAACGGCGCGCGCGTGGCCGACCATACTCTGCCCATAACCGCGGCCGATTTCACCGACGGCAAGCTGCTGCTCCGCAAGGGCAAAAAGGTGTTTGTAAAGATAACTAAGGCTTAACGTTTGGGCTAGGAGGGCATTTTGAAGCTTG
>CANQSW010000104.1 GCA_947626615.1 uncultured Peptococcaceae bacterium
CGGACGGGCGGCTGTATTTTATCGCGGACGGCAGCCTGATCGCATACGATCTGGCGACGCAGGAGGGCCGGCGGTTGGCGGACTGGGCGACCAAGCCTTCGGTCTATGCGGGGCGCGTTTATTATCTGAAGTATATCAGCCAATGGCATAAGCAGCTTTGCTGCCAGCCCGCCGCGGGCGGCGCGGAGACGCTTCTGGCCGATTACGCCGAGCTTTATTGGTTCAGCGAAGGCAGGGTCTGTTACCGTCTGTCCAGTAAGGCCGGCTACAAGATATACAGCCAGCCGCCGGCCGGCGGCCCGGCGGAGCCCGGGTATGAAACTTATGCGCGTACCTGGGCGGACGGCTGGTATTATTGTTGTGAAGATAGCGATAACAAGGTGGACGGCTGGAGCAAGCTGTATCGCTGGCGTTGGCAGAACGGCAAACGGGAGTTCGCCGCCGTTTTATATAACGATTTTCCGTCCACTTTTGCTTATGCCACCAGTAACGTGCGCGTGGCGGGCGATACGGTCTATTACACCATGCAGGTCTTTGCCGAATACGAGCCGGGGCGTTGGGGGCAGGCGTCCACGCCGCTTTATGCCGTCAGCACGGCGGGCGGCGAGCCGCGGCAGCTTACGGACGGAAAAGTTGAGGATTTCTACGTTTTCGGCGACCAGATAGTTTATAAAAACACCTGGCGGTATGGCGAAGGGGCGCGCCCGGACTGGCAGGTGCTGGATCTGACAAAATAGCTCCCGCCAAAATATAAATATAGTCGCAAAAGCCGTTCCCCCGTTTGGGCGGAGCGGCTTTTTGTCGGCGATAGCTCTTGCCTGACCCCCGCCAATGTGCTAAAATATAGTATATTTGCCAAGCGAGGGGGTTGTTTTATGGAATACAGGCGTATGGGCGACCACATCGTGGCGCGGCTCGATAAGGGCGAGGAGATCATTCAGCAGCTGCGGCTGCTCTGCCAGGCGGAGGGCGTGCAGCTGGCCGCCGTGCGGGCGCTGGGCGCGGTGGGCGATTTCACCGTGGGCGTGTTTAAGACGGCGGAGAAAAAATATTACTCCAACAGCTTCCGGGGCGATTATGAGATCGTCTCGCTGACGGGCACCGTGACCACGCAGCAGGGCAATTTTTACGCCCACCTGCACATGAGCGCCGGCGACGCGGCCGGGCGCGTGTTCGGCGGGCATCTGAACAGCGCGGTGGTGAGCGCCACCTGCGAAATGGTGCTGACGCTGCTGCCGGGCCGGGTGGAGCGCGTTTTCAACGACGGCGTGGGGCTGAACCTGATGTCGTTTGAATAATTGGATAGAAAGAGGAGAGAAAATTATGCCATACGTAAAATATACGACGACCGAAACATTGAGCGACGCGCAGCGCGTCGAACTGAAAGCCGGCTTCGGGCGGCTGATGTCCACGATACCGGGCAAAACGGAGGCCAAGCTCATGGTGGCTATCGAAGAGGGCGACGCGATGTATTTCGGCGGCGAGTCTAAGCCGCTGGCCTTTATCGACGCGCGCTTTTCCGGCAGCATAGCTTTCGAGCATAAAAAAGCCTTCACGGAGGCCGCCTTCCGGCTGGCGGAGGAGGTCTGCGGGCTGGACAAAGCTTCGGTCTACCTGACCTTCAGCGAATTCGACAGCTGGGGCACGGGCGGCACTCTGGCCGGCAGATAACGGGGCTTTTATGCAGAATAAGCTAAATAATTCGGCCGATCCGCTGGCCCGAAGCTATACTCTGGCCGGGCTGGCGCGGTTTGCCGCCCCCAGCATCGCGATGATGGTGTTTCTTTCCGTCTACACTATCGTCGACGGTATTTTTATCAGCAATTTCGTCGGCACGCTGGCGCTGGGCGCGGTGAATATCATCTTCCCGCTGATCTCGCTGGAAATGGGGCTGGGCATCATGCTGGCCACGGGCGGCAACGCGGTGATAGCCAGACGGCTGGGCGAAGGCGACGCGGCCCGTGCCCGGCAGAATTTTTCGTTTATGCTGGCGGCGGCGGTGCTGACAGGGCTTGCCATAGAAACGCTCTCGCTGCTGTTTCTGCCGCAGGTGATCAGCCTTTTGGGGGCCAGCGCGGCGCAGTATCCCTATTGCCGGGATTACGCCGTGGCCATGCTGCTTTTTGCGCCCGCGCTGTTTTTGCAGGTGGGCTTTCAGAGCTATTTTGTGACGGCCGGGCGGCCCAAGCTGGGGCTTTTGGTGATGCTGGGGGCGGGGCTCGTCAATATGGCGCTGGATTATCTGCTGATACCCCGGATCGGCGTGGCCGGGGCGGGGCTGGCCACCGGGCTGGGTTATATGGTGCCGGCGACGGCGGGGCTGGTCTATTTTCTGCGCCCGCGCGGCGGCGAGCTTTATCTGGTGCGCCCGCGGCGGGAGGCCGGGCTGCTGGCTTCCGCCTGTCTGAACGGTTCTTCCGAACTGGTCAGCAATCTGGCCAACGCCGTCAGCACGTTTCTGTTCAACATCATGTTCATGCGCTTCTATGGCGAAGACGGCGTGGCGGCGATAACGATGGCGCTGTATTTCCAGTTCGTGTTCGCGGCGGTCTATTTCGGCTATGCCGGGGGCGTCGCGCCGATCATCAGCTATAAATTCGGCAGCGGCGATACGGCGGGGCTGCGGCAGGTGGTGCGCGACAGCCTGCGTTTTATTCTGGGCGTTTCGGCGGCAAACTTCGTGTTTTCGCTGCTGGTGAGCGGGCCGGCGCTGCTGCTGTTTGCGGGCGGCGACCGCGAGGTGGCGGCCATAGCGCAGGCGGGTTTTCCGCTGTTCGCGCTCTCGTTTTTGTTTGCCGGGGTGGGGATATTCGCCTCCAATATGTTCACGGCGCTTTCCGACGGCCCCACTTCCGCGCTCATCTCTTTTATGCGGACACTGTTTTTTCTGGCTCCGGCCATTCTGCTGCTGCCGCTGGCGCTGCACGAAACGGGGCTTTGGCTGGCCGTCAGCCTGGCCGAGGGGCTGGGCGCTCTGGTGGCGGCCGTCTGCCTGCTCCGCAAGAGGAGTCAATATCAATATTAAAACTTCTGTCGTCCCGGCCGTGCTGCGGCCGGGGCGTTTTTTTGCCGCAAAAGTTGAGTGATTTTGCCGGCGGCTGCGAATTATAGAGTGAAGGCAAATTTGCTGAAAGTTGTGTGAGCGGAGGAGGGATAAAAACCTGATATGACCGAAGATAAGTTTTTGCTGGAGCAGCTGCAAAACTGGCCGGAGCAGGGGCTTAAGCTGGCGGTCGCAGAGTACGGCGGGCTGGTGAAGCGGGTGGTGCTGACGGTGCTGCCGGGCGCGGACAGCCGCGACGTGGAGGAATGTGTGGCCGACGTGTTCCTGAAGCTGTACCGCTCGGCTGGGCGGTTCCAGCCGGAGGCGGGCAGTCTTAAGAACTATCTCTGCGGCATCGCGCGGCACACGGCGATAGACCGGGGACGCCGCCTGCGGCGGCTGGATACCGTTACGCTGGACGCGGCGGAGCTGGGCCTCTCGCCCGATATCGCGGACGGCCTGCTGCGGCAGGAGACGGCGCGGCTGGTGCAGCAGGCGGTGGACGAGCTGCCCCAGCCGGACCGCGAGATATTTATCCGGCGTTATTATTACAGCCAGCGGGTGGCGGAGATCGCGCAGGCGCTGGGGCTGGACGAAAAGGCCGTGGAGAACCGCCTGTATCGCGGGCGGCAGAAACTGAAAAGTAAACTGAGCGAAAAAGGAGTGAGCGCTTGATGCGAAAATTTACGGATAAAAACAGCGAAAGCTGGCAGAACGACCTGCTGGCGGATTATGTGATAGACGAGGCGGAGCTGGCGGCGGGCGAGCTTAGCCCGGCGGAGCAGGAGCGGGTGCTGGGGCTGGCGCTGGCCGAAGCCGGGCTGACCGGGGCGAAGGAAAAGGCACGGCGCGGGATTTCCCGCCGCGCGCTTTGGGCGGCCTGTCTGGTGGCCGTCATGACGCTGGCCTTCAGCGGGCTGGCTCTGGCCGACGCGGCCTTCGACGGGCGGTTGGCGGCCTTCTTCGGGGCGGATCAGCAGCAGGCGACGGCGCTTTTGGGCAGCGGCACAGCGCCGCTGGTGAGCGACAGCAACGCGGCCGGCGAGATCGCCGCCACGCAGGTTCTGGGCGACAGCCACAACGTCCTCGTGCTGCTGGATATCGCCGCGCCGGCAGGCGTGCGGCTGGACGCCGAGAATTATATGTTCGGCAAACCGCTCGCGAGCGTGCCGGATATCGGGGGCAGCATGGGTTACAGCTTTGATACGCTGCCGGACGCCGATCCGACGGATAACCGCGTCTCCATGCTGCTCAGCCTGAATTCGCAGAACGATCTGACCGGCAAAACGCTCAGCCTGAAACTGGGCGATCTCTGTACGGAGTTTGGAAACGATGAGAGCATAGTTATGCCGGGCGAATGGCAGCTGGAGGTGCCGCTGGATTTCACTGCGATAGCTGAGACACAAAAGCTGGCCGAGCCGCTGCAGGTGCAGGTGGGCGACGGTACGGTGACGTTCACCGAAATAGCCGTGTCGCCGTTGACGGTGAACCTGACTGCCGAGGCCGATTTTGCCGACGGCGAAAGAATGGTAAAATCTCTGTGGTTGAGCGACCTGGTGGATTCGCTGGCGGTGCATATGCAGGACGGCACGACGGTTCTGCCGCGCCAGGGCAGCAGCATGAGCGCCGTCGACGTGGCTTGGCAGGCCAAGGCCCCGGAAGTATATACCACTTTTGATATGACGGAGGCGCTGAGCTTGGAGCCGGCCGACGACGCCGGAACGGAGACGGGCTTCCGCCACGGCGGCGCCACAGCGACGCTGCAGCAGAGCCCTGGCAGCGCCACTTTGCGGGTGAACTTCGTGCTGGAGCGGCTGGTGGACGTGTCGCAGATCGAATCTATCGAGATCATGGGCGAAAAGCTGACGTATTGATAACGCCGAAAGCGCAAAAATCGGGGCGGGCCAAATGGTGAAGTGGTAAAAAGATGGTAGACACGAAAGTGCCTACCATCTTTTTGTGCTAAAATAAGGGAAAGGGGTGAAAT
>CANQSW010000105.1 GCA_947626615.1 uncultured Peptococcaceae bacterium
AAGGGGTCTATGCCCCGCGCCCGCAGTTCGTCCAGCTTCGCCCGGCGCACTGCTATCTCTTTTACCTGCACCGCCTGCTGTTCCTCAGCCGAAAGCTCCGGCTGCTGTTGTTGTTTAACCAAAATCCGCCCACTCCTTTTGCTTAGTGAATAGCCAAGATCTTATATTCCAGCGTGCCCTTGGGCGCCGCCACCTTCACCACGTCGCCCTTCTTGTGGCCGATGATCGCCGCGCCCACCGGGCTTTCGTTGGAGATACGCAGCTGGTTCGGGTCGCTCTCGGTGGAGCCCACTATGGTATACTCCATTTCAACGTTTTTGGCGATATGCAGCAGACGCACGGTAGAGCCGATGCTGACCCTGCCCTTGCTGGCCTGATTTTCGATCACGCGGGCGTGGCGGATCTTGTTTTCCAGCTCCACGATCTGCCCTTCGACCATTGCCTGCTCGTTCTTCGCGTCCTCATATTCCGAATTTTCGCTAAGGTCACCGAAGCCAATGGCGATCTTGATGCGCTGCGCCACCTCGAGGCGCTTCACGTTTTTCAGATTATCCAGCTCGGCCTCCAGCTTTTCCAGGCCCTCTTTAGTCAGCAAAACCTCTTTTTCTGCCATGATGAATACCTCCGTAACGCCGCTTTCCGGCTCCTTACTCATTCCAGTATTATAAGCCCCCCAGCCGGGCTTTGTCAAGCATAATCGCGGCCCGCCCGCCGGAGAAAAAACCAAATAACTGTTGCAATTTGCGAAATTACGTTTTATAATACAAATGTAAGGCGCGCCGCAACCGGCCGGCTTACCGCACAAGCGGCAAAAAGGGTGTTGAACAATGTGAGAGGAGTGATAATGTATGGCAACTAGTATCGGTATCGTTAAAAAATTGGCGGTATTGGCGTGCATCTTCACGCTGCCGCTGGGTCTTTTCGGCTATTTCTTATTTTGGGCGTTTGGAACGACTTCGCTCTTTCTCTGCTTTCTGTGGGTATTTATGCCGCTGATTATCCTTGGTCTGCTGATCATAGGCGGCGTCTGCGGGCGGCCCAAATTGACGCTGGCGCTTTGCGGCACAGGCCTGGCGACGTTTTTGTTATACGCGACGACGATCATAGTCCTGTTGTACGCGCTGCGCGCCGGGATCTTAACGCCGCCCACTATTTTTTGATTGAGCCCGCCGCAGTTTTGCCGCGGCATATGCCCAAACGCCGCGCGAACCCTCCTTCGTTCGGCGCAAAAAAAGCTATAAAAAATAACAAGCCTCGCCGGGAGGCTTGTTATTTTTTATGGTGAATATCGGCAGATCAGCCCTTTTCAAACCAGCCAGCAGCAAGAGGCCGCGCCGCTCCAGCAGGGCACAGCCTCTTATTTTCGGCACGCCGTTTAAGCGTTTATACGCGGTCAAACTGCGCCGCGCAGTCCTTCAGCCTTGTGATCACGTCGATCTGCTGGGGGCAGGCTCGCTCGCATTGGCCGCAGGCGATGCAATCGGCGGCGCGGCCGCCGTCCTTTACTGCTGCCGCGTACTGGCGTTCGCCCTCCTCCAGCTGCCCCCAGACGAGCTGTTGGTTCCGGGCCGCAAAAATCTCCGGTATCGCGATCTTTTGCGGGCAGCCCGCCGTGCAGTAATGGCAGGCCGTGCAGGGAATGGATTTTACGCCGGTCATGATTTCCTGCGCCTTGCGGACGGTCGCCTGCTCCGCGCCGTTCAAAGGCTTAAAATCTTTCATGTAGGAGAGATTGTCCCGCATTTGCTCGGTGTCGCTCATGCCGGAAAGCACCGTTATGATACCGTCCAGAGAAGCGGCGTAGCGGATCGCCCAGGAAGCGAAGGAAGCGTCCGGAGCAGCTTCCCGGAACACCTTTTGCACCGCCGCCGGCGGGTTTGCCAATGCGCCGCCCTTAACCGGCTCCATCACCACGATGGATTTGCCGTGGCGTCTGGCCACCTCGTAATTCTCCCGCGCCGTCACGTCGGGGTTTTCCCAATCGGCGTAATTAAGCTGCAGCTGCACGAACTCAGCGTCCGGGTGGGCGGTGAGCAATTCGTCCAGAATATCCGGCGTGGCATGGAAAGAAAAGCCCCAATGCCGGATCAGCCCTTTCGCTTTCTGCTCCTTGACGAAATCCCAAATATGGTATTTATCATAGAGCTTGTAGTTCCCCGCCTGCAAAGCATGCAGCAGATAATAGTCGAAATAGCCCGCGCCGGTCCGCTCCAGGCTGGTATAAAACTGCTGCTTGGCGCTCTGCTCATCGTGAGCGCCCGTCCACGCGCACAGCTTGGTCGCCAGCGTAAAGCTCTCGCGGGGATAGCGGTCTACCAGCGCCGTTTTCGCGGCCCGTTCAGAAGCGCCGCCGTCGTACACGTAGGCGGTATCGAAATACGTCTGCCCCGCCGCCAGGAACATATCCACCATCGTTTTGACCTGTTCAATATCTATCTTGCCGCCCCGTTTAGGCAGACGCATCAGGCCGAAGCCCAGCTTCGGGGTGTTTTCGCCGAAATACCTTGTCATAATATCCTCCTCCTGTTGCCATACCGTTTTTGCTCGCGCCGTCGGGCTGTTAGCGTTTTCGCCCGCAAACGCCTGCTTATTTCGCCACGCCCTCGCAGAAGCGCAGCAGGATAGTTGCGCTCTGGGCGCGGGTGGAGCTGCCGTTGGGCGATAGGGTGTCGGCAGCCGTGCCTTCGATCAGGCCCGCGGCGATGCTCCAACGCAGCGCGGCGGCGGCCCAGCCGCCCAGCGCGGCCGTGTCGGCATAGCCGGCCAGGTCGGCCGTGCCCGCCACGTCGTAGCCCTTGAGCTCGGCATAACGATAAAGTATCGCGGCCATTTGCGCCCGGGTAATGGGGTCGTTCGGGCCGAATACGTTCTCGCCGTAGCCGGCGACGATGCCGTTGGTCGACGCCCAGTTGACGGCATCGGCATACCACGCGCCGGCGGCAACGTCCGCAAACGGCAGGTTCTTCGTCGCGCCGGGTTCGCCCTCCAGGCGGTAGAGGATAGTCACGAGCATAGCGCGGGTGGTGGCGGCGTTCGGTGCGAAGCTGCCCGCGCTCGTGCCGCTCATCAGGCCGTGGGCGACGACGTAATCCACCGCCTCGCTGTACCAGGCGTCGGCCGCCACGTCGCTGAACTTATCCGGCGGAGTATCCTTTTCGGCTGCCGCCGGCTTAAACGTGACTTCGACGCTGACAGGCTGCGCGGCCTTTTCGGGCATGACGAAGCTGTACGTGCCGTCGCCGTTCGGCTTAACGGCAACAGCCCGGCCGTTTTTGTCGGTGGCGGTAACTGCGTCCACCACGTAGCCCTCATCGGCCTGCGGTGTGACCTTTACGGCAGCGCCGGCTTTGGCGTTCTTATCCGAAACGCTAAAGCTGCCGTTAGCTGCCTGCCCGCTGCTCACAGAAGCGCTGGCAGACGCGGAGCTGCGGCCGCCGCCCCCGCCGCCGCTGGACGCGCCGTTCGTAAAGGATATTTCCTTTACGGGGTTCCCGTTTGCGTCAAAGTAGCCAAACTTTTCGCCGTCATACTGCACGGTCTGGCCGCCCGCTGAGGCGATAACGCCGGCCAGCTCCGGCAGAGCCGCAATGCCAGCGCCCGCCGCCGTAAACGTGCAGCCGCTGGTCATCTTGGCACTTATCGGCTGGCCGCTTCTTGACACGATGCCGCAGCCATAGTCCGATGCGAGCGCCGCCGCGGTGAGAGAGCTGCCGCCGGAGAGCTCGATCAGGCCCGCGCCGTAATTTCCCCCGTCAAAGAGCATAAGGCCGAAAGGCGCGGACGCCGCAGCCGCCGTCGCCTCAAGGCGCGAGGCGTCTTTTATGTTGATATGATTCGTCGCGCAGCCAATGCTTATGGTATTTGCCCCGCTGCATACGCCGCCTGTCGCGTTGACGTGCGCGCCGCCGCTTATGGTGAGCTTGCGCGGCTCGGACACGCTCGCGGGATAATCCACGTCGATACCGACGGAGTACGCATAAGACTCGCCGCCAATGGCGTTCAACTCGGCGATCGATACGTTGACGTCGCCATAGCTGGTTATCCCGACGCTGTCGCCTCTTGAATCTACAGTTGCGTCATACTCAATCTTGCCGCCCCGCGCGGTGAGTATGCCTTTGCCCGTTATGTTAAGCGCCGTATCCTTGTCGGCGTTCAAAATAGCCCAGCTGCTGATGTTCTTGCCACCGCCGGCCCAAACCGTCAGCTCGCCGTCTATGTCGAGCGTATTGTCACCCAGGCAAAATATGCCGGAGCTGCCGCCGATATTGTCGTTGCTCATATTGAGACCCGAAAACGCGCCGTAGATCGTCGGTTTTTCGCCCGCGGGGACGTATAGCGTCGTACCTTCGCCCAGATACAATGCGTCCTCGCGATTCGTGTAGAATTGGAACGCCGACGTGAGCGTCAGCTTATTTTTCGCGCATTTTGCGCCGAGGATTTCGACCGGGTCGTCAAACGTTTTTTTTCCCGTATTAAAATCATAGGAAAACGTTTTGTAGAGCCGCCCCGTTTCCCCGTCGAAATAAAGCGGATAATCTACCGCTTCTTCCGCAGTCAATTCAACACATTCTGCCGTCTCCCCTTGCGGCGCAAATAAATACGTACATTTTTGCCCAGCCGCAGCCAAATCGCCGCTTCCCGGCGCGGCGAACGCTGCCGCCGGACCTAGCAATATCGCCATGCCGCCGCAATAAACGCCGGCAGGAGCTTTTTAACGTATTTCATGCCTGGCCCTCCCTGTCCGATCCTGAGACCGGTCGTTTCGCTCAACTTATTCCGTTGGCTTTTCGCTATAATTATACTTCGCCGGCCGCAAGAATACAAGCGTACCGCAGCGAACTTCTGTTTTTTCCGCCGCAGAAAAAAGGAACCACCGGCGTAGCCGGTGGTTTTTCATATGCGGGCATAGCCCTCTGTTCCTCGCGGGCGCGTAAAC
>CANQSW010000106.1 GCA_947626615.1 uncultured Peptococcaceae bacterium
ACCAGTCCTGTTTCGCACAGAACTGGTGGCCTAAAATTTTACTTTTTGTGTCTACAAACTATTGACTATTTCAGCCCATTTTGGGTCGTGCCTCTTGCTATATCCAGCTTGCAGATCAGAGATGGCGGGTGTGATTTTCGTAATACACGTATTCCTGCTTGGGCTTTTCCTCTTGCAGTCCCCGAGCCTATAAGCAGCAGCGTGCCGGCGGCAAGGCCGGCCTTGTTGGAGTTTTCACCGTCTGGCTGCGCCGCAGATTCCTCGCTGGCTGCTGCCTGCGCCGTTTGTTCCGCCGCGTCTGTTGCAGCGGGTTCGGCGGCTGGCGTGGAGGCGGCAAGTGCCGCTGTGGCGCAGAGGCAGAAGCAGAGCAGCAGGGCGGGCAGCAGCAGAGCCGCCCGCTTTAGTTTTCGCCGGAGCGCGGCTTTCATTGTTCGTCCTCTCCCTTGTTGGCGGCCGGGTCTTTTCCGTCGGCGTCGTTTTCGTCCAAATAGCTGACGGTGACCTGCGGGAAGGGGATATTGACGCCGTTGTCGTTCAAAAGCACCAGCATTTCCCGGTTCAGGTCGCGGCAGAGCTGGATCCGGTCAGCTTCCTTGCACAGGGCAAATATCTTGATATTAACGGAGCTGCCTGCCAGCTCGGAGACGCCCTTGTAATACGGCCCGTCGATGATAGCGGGCAGGCGTTTCTTGATATTCGGGAATTCCCGCTCGAACAGCTCCTCCACCTTGCGGATATCCTCGCCGTAGGCGATACCCACGTCGATATCCGCATAACTGGCCTCTTTCGTCATATTGATGATGCCGGACAGCGTCGAGTTGTTGAATATTTTGATGTTTTTGTAGATATCTTCGATCTTCGTGGTGCGCAGCCCGATCTTCAGCACGTTGCCCCGGAAGTCGCCGATAGTAACGATATCGCCCACCCGGAAAGAACCCTCGAAGACGATGAAGATACCGGCCAGAATATCCTGTATCATGCTCTGCGCGCCAAGGCCGATGATCAGAGAGAGTATGCCGGCGGAGGCGATCAGGCTGCCGGTATCCAGCCCGCACAGGTAAAGCACGTAGAAGACGGAGAAGATGCCCACGCCGTAGTGGATAACGGAGGAGAACAGATGCCCCAGCGTTTCGGCCCGGCTGCCGATATTGGCGCAGATATTGTCTATCGCTATCCTGATCACTCTGGAGATGACCAGGACGACCACGAGAGTGATGATCGCGTTGGTCATGGCAAAGATGTTGAAGCCTTTGCTCCAGACGCCCTCATAAACGTAGTTTATAGCGTCGATAGAGATGATACCGGAGCGGGATAGAACGATGCAGATGAAGATAACGTAGGCGACGACGTGGAAGGCCCACATGGCGATCTGGGCGAATTTCTGCTCCGGCGTTTTGTGCGCCCAGGGGATATATTCCGCGTCCCAACGGGAAGCGGCGGTGCGAACTTTACGCAGCTTGCCGGAAGGCATGGTCATGGTCACCAGATCCTGCTCGTTGCGCAGCCGCCAGTCGGGGGCGCTCGGGTCGTTCGTATACAGCATCTCCTCGGTGTGCCCGAAGCAGACGGTATAGAGGAAGTTGAGCATAAACGCCAGCAGCACGGTCACAAAGACGGTCAGCGTCATGCTGTTTCTGGTGGCGAACACGGTGGAAAGCGGCACGGCCGTACCGATGAAAACGTCCTGCTCGTCCACCATTTTGAAGGTCTGGAAATATCTTACGCCGTTTACCGTCTCAAAGCCGTTATACATCTCGCCGGTTTCGTTGAAAGCAAGGGGAGAGTAGCCCATGCTGGCGGCGGTTTTGCCGATGTTGACGGAGCGGGCGGAATAAATGCAGTTATGATCCTCGGTGGTGTCGCAGATGATAGTATGCCCGGTGCCGTGTATCGTGGTATGCCCGGCCACGTAGGTCAGGCTGGCGGTCTTGGCGATGTTTCGCAGCCGCTCCGGCGCGATATTGATCTGGAGAACACCGCGGTTTTTGGTGATGACCGGTCCGCTCCACGCCCTGTTCGCGTTCAAAGCCTCGCTCTGCCGCGCGTATTCTTCTGGGGAGGCGAAGCGCGTCTCATGGGTGCTGGGGTCGAGATAGGTGTAGTAAAAATAGGCGACGCCGATATACTGCGACAGGTTGCCCGTATCGTCGAGCATCATATCCTGGGCCACGAAATCGGTGTGGTCGGCCAGTATCTCGTAGAAATCGTGCGACTGGCTGTCCGACGCTTCGCTAAGCTCAAACCACCAGCGGTCGTTGGACGAGGCCAAAGTGCGCCCGTCCGCGCCGAATATGCTGATATCCTCCACGTTGTTGATTCGGCTCAGCTCCCGCAGGAAGGGGTGCTGGCTGCGGGAATAGACCGGGTTGCCGTATTGATCCAGCCCCTCGATCTCCCGTCCGTCCTCCGACGGGCCGAACGGGTAGCAATGTACGTCTGCATCGTCCGGGTCGAAGTCGTAAAGCAGCTCCGGATTCTCCTCCAGTATCATGCTGAGGTTGGAGCAGGTTTCCAGATACATTTTCTTATAATTGTCGTTGAGCCGGGTCGCGTCTTCGACGTTCTGCTTCAGCTGTTCCACGATATCCGTAATGGCTTCGTTGGACTCATAGGCAATAGAAGAGAGGCTGTTCACCGACTGGATATAGTAGCAAAGCACGGTAACGGTCAGGATACCGGCCAGGGTTATGGGCAGGAGCTTTTTGGCCACCGTAAGGTTGAAATTCAGAACGTTTCTGGTCTGGCCGGATTCCTGGTCTTTGGTCTTATAGAGGGTGATATACGACGGGCGCTTTTCATTTTTCAGATTGTCCTGATTGATGATGATGCCGTAGGCGGAGAGGAGGACGATGAAGAGCGTGAAAACCGCGCCCAGGAACACCAGCAGCACCGTATCGTTGGCCAGCCCGGTAGTTTCCTTGGTCATCACGTAGATCATAGCGTCGTTCCATTGGCGGCCCACCACGCAGTAAGTGTCGCCGCCGAAGTTGAACTCGCCCTCATAGAAGTTGGTCAAAGCCTCGATCGGTACGCCGTGCTGGATAGCGTCCCGGCCCGTCAGATCGTCGATTGGATTGTAGAGGAAGGTATAATCCTTGAGCGATACGGCAATGGAGAGCGTATCCACGCCGACCATGCCGCGCAGGACGGCTTCCCAGGAGGTCATGCCGCTGATCTCCGCCTCGGTCTCGGTCCAATCCTGGGCGAATACGAGTATCCGGTCGCCCGGCACTTTCAGACCGAAGAAGCGCACCGTTTGGTCGGGGTAGGCTATGGAAAAGGGCGTAGAAGTGCCGTCGGCGTTGGCGCAGGCCCGCAGCATGGCAAAGCGCCGCAGAGTAAAGTCGTAGCCGCTGTTATAGCCGGCGTAGGTGTTGCCCGCGGCGTCGATGACGGCCACAGCGTCTATGCCCATAGTCGCCGCGATGCTGCCGGCGGTGGCCTCGAGCCCCTCCGTCCGATCAAAATCGCCGTACAGGTAGCTTGCGCCCTTTAGCTTGGCGATGATGAGGTTGTCATATTCCGCATAAAGCTCGTCTTTTTCCGTGACGCTGGATTGCAGGCCGTTCATAACGGTCTGTATGCGCACCCGGTTGGTATTATATATTTCTTCTCTGGAAAGGCGCAGCCGCGTGTGGGCGGTGATCGCCAGCACCGAAACTATCGCCAATACGAGCAGCAAAATACCGAATACGGTGCGGGTCAAGAGTATTTTTTCAGCGTATAGTCAGAGCCCTGGGCGGCTTCTTGCTTTTTTCCGAACATCTTTTAATTCCCCCACTTGTTGATGAGCATATCCAGCGTGCCGTCGTCTATCCGCTTGGCCAGAGCCGCGGAAAGCTGGGCGGAGAGGGCGCTGTTTTTCTTGGTGGCGATGCCGTAATCCTGGATAGCGAACTCGCCGGTAAGAGCGGTGCGATCCTCGTCTTTATAGCCCATGACGATAGAGCGGTCGCCGACCATAGCGTCCACCTCGCCCCATTCCAGAGCTTCGGACAGGGCGTTATAAGAATCATATTGCCGGAAAGTTACCGGCCCGTCGTAGGTATCCGGGTCAAAGCTGGCCTCGTTCACAGGGGGTATAACTCCGATCTGGGCCAGATATACGGCGGTCTCCAGCGGCGTGGCAGAACCCTTCAGACAGCCTATCGAGCAGCCTTTCAGATCGTTGGGCGAGGCGATGAGGCTGGAGTTTTCCACCAGTATCGTGCCGCAGTCCCGGTAATAGGGGTCAGTGAAATCCACCTGCGCCTGACGCTCCGCGGTGATGCTGTATGTGGCGATGATCATATCCACCCGCCCGGAGTTGAGCAGATCTTCTCTTTCGGATACGGCCACTGTCACGAACCTCGGTTCGGCGTAGCCCAGATCGCTGCTCAAAAGCTCCGCCAATTCTATCTCCATGCCGGAATAATTGCCCGTCTCTGCGTCATAAAGACCGAAATTCGGCACGTCTCCCTTTACGCCCACGACGAGCTGGTTGCCGGTCGCCGCAGCGCAGCCCGCCAGCCCCAAAAACAAGACCAGAACCGGCAGCAGCGCCGCCAGCCGGAAAAGGGGTCTTTTCATACTGCTTTCCTCCCCAATGTTAACGTCACGTTATATTCTCGGCCGAAAGGCGGCCGCCGGCTTTTTGCAGCGTTTCCAGCGGCTCTCCCTGGCGCGTCTTTTTTAGAGCGGCCATATTCGACAATATTCCCATTTTCCCGCTGTTATTTTAGCCGATTTTGACAAATATTGCAAGTATAAGGCGAAATTTGGGCGATTCGCCATGTATGTTTATCAACAATATTGAATATCTTGTCAGATAGTTAAGCCCCAAATAAAAAAGTGGAGGTATCCGATCTTTCGGATTGAAGTGGTAAAAAGATGGTAGACACGAAAGTGCCTACCATCTTTTTGTGCTAAAATAAGGGAAAGGGGTG
>CANQSW010000107.1 GCA_947626615.1 uncultured Peptococcaceae bacterium
CCTGCTGCCGGGGCAGGTCATGCTCTCCGGCTCGGCGGATCGGCTGGAGCAGGTGGCGGAGGTCTACGTAACGGTGGACGTCTCCGGCGCGGCGGCCAATTTCCGCAGCAGCCTGCCGGTAAACGTGGTCGACGCCGGCGGCCATTCTCTGCTTGATTTCATCACGCCACAGCCCGCCAGTATAGACGTGCTGGTGCCGGTGGTGACGGAGCAGCCATCCAGAGTCGTGCCGGTCAGCGTAACGCTTTCCGGCGTGCCGGCGGAAGGCTATATCATCTCCCGTATCGTGGTCGACCCGGCGGTGGTCACGCTGTTTGGCGCTCAGTCCGTGCTGGACACGGTCAATTACGCCTACACCTCCGCCGTCAACATCAGCGGAGCCAGGAGCACAGTTACGCAGGAGGTCTCGCTTTTGAACGTTGACGGCATCAGCTACGAGGGCAGCCGAAACTACCGCGCCGTCGTGACGATCGAGCCGGAGGCGGTGCGCACGATCGACGACGTGGCGATAACGCTGGTGAACCAGCAGCCGGCCTTTAACTATGAGCTGGGCGATCTCACCTGCGCGGTGACGCTGCGCGGCCCGTCCTCGGTGGTGCGGGAACTCACCGCCGCCGATATTGAAGCGCGGGTGGACGTCGATAGTCTGGGCGCGGGCCGGCATAATCTGGCGATCCGGGCGTTCACCTCGGCCAACGCCACGGTGGACGGCGCCGAGCCGATCAGTATTCCCGTCACGATAACCGCAAAATAAATTCGGAATCTGCATATCACGGCAGCCGGGCTCAGCGTCCGGCTGCTGTTTTTCATGCAATATCGGGCGCTTTGCCGCATATAATGCCGCAGATACCGTATGCTGCGGGGTGTTTTATGTCGATCTACATTGTGCGGGCGGGGGACAGCGTCGATAGTATCGCGGCGGCGGCCGCTCTCCCGGTCGATGACGTTATCTTTGCCAACCAGCTGCTTTATCCGTACAGGCTGGCGCTGGGGCAGGCGCTCTGGCTGCCAGAGGAGGTGTCCGCGCCGGAGTATGGCCGCGCGCTTTTTGCCAACGGCTACGCCTATCCCTTCATCAACGACTATGTGCTGCAACAATCGCTGCCGTATCTTTCGTCGCTGTCGGTCTTTTCCTATGGCTTCACGCCGGCGGGCGAGCTGGTGCCGCCAAGATATTGGCCGGACGAGCCGCTGATCGCCGCCGCGCTGGCCGCAAACGTCCGCCCGATCCTGACGCTGACGCCATTCGGGGCGGACGGCCAGTTCAACAACAACCTGATATCCGAGCTTTTGGCGGACGACGCCGCCCGCGCCCGACTGAACGAGGCTGTCGTCACGATAATGCAGACCAAGGGCTATCAGGGGGTGGACGTCGATTTTGAATATATCTACGCCGAAGACCGCGACGGCTTCACCGCCTGGGTGGGCGAGCTGGCCGCGGCTCTGCACGAGGCCGGGTTCAGCATTTCCGTCGCCGTTGCGCCCAAAACCTACGCCGGGCAGCCCGGGCTGCTCTATCAGGGGCAGGATTACGCGGCGCTCGGCGCTCTGGTGGATTACGTTCTGGTGATGACGTACGAGTGGGGCTACACGTACAGCGAGCCGATGCCGATAGCGCCTCTGGATTGGGTGCGCCGCGTGGTGGAATATGCCGTGACCGAGATTGCGCCGGAAAAGATCGACCTCGGCATTGCCAACTACGCCTACGATTGGCCGCTGCCGTACGTGAAGGGCGAGACGGCGGCCCGGAGCTTCGGCAGCGTCGAGGCCATGCGCCAGGCGGCGGAGGTGGGTGCGGCGATAGAATTCGACGAGACGGCCTATTCGCCGCATTATAACTATACTTTGGACGGCGTGGAGCATGAGGTCTGGTTCGAGGACGTCAGAAGCCTCTCCGGCAAACTGGCGCTTATCGACGAATACGGCCTGCACGGCGGCGGCTGGTGGCAGGTCATGCGGCTGTACCGTGCCGGTTGGCTGGAACTGGCCGCCAAATTCAGCATCGCCAAGGGCGGCTTTTGAGGCTGCAATCTTTGCAGCGGCGCAGGCTTGCTGCTATCAAACTGAAAACATAGCGTGAGCGCTGCAAAAAGGCGCTCACGCTATGTTTTCATATAATAAAAATTATGTAATATAAAATCGCCAAACAAACGAAAGGCCGCTAAATTTGATCGACTCAACGTACAGGGGGAGACCCCTGCGCCCGTTCAGCGCCGCTTTTCGGTATAAGCGCGCTGTTAGTGGCTGTTTACAAAATATATTTACAGTTATACCAAAAAAAAGCAGTAAAAAGTCTTGTGTTATCGCGGCGCAAATGGTATAATAAATTGATTTTGTTTGGGCTTTTAACAGGATGATTTATAACAAAAAAATTATTATGTGAAAAGCACAATCAAAACGGACCGGTGCTCTGGTTGGCTGTGCATGGAGCAAGGGGTTGCGGGGAATATCATTCGTGCAGAATTTGTTTTTGTCGATTTTTTATTGAGATTGTATGTTGGCTCTGCTATCAGAAGTCTCGCTTTTTTCTGCTATATGTATTTATCGGTGTCGGGTTGGGCACGTTTGGCTGGCAAGATTAGTGTGGACTGTATAAATATGTTTGTGTCTATTTGAGGTCGAGTATCAATGGAAAGTCCAACAATCTCGGTCATCATTCCGATATATAATGTTGAACCATACCTTCGTAGATGCTTGGACAGTATTGTCAGCCAGACTTATACGAATCTTGAAATCATTCTGGTCGATGACGGATCCCAGGACGGTTGCGGGGCGATTTGTGACGAATATTCTGCCTGGGATACCAGATTCACTGTTTTGCATACAGAAAATCAAGGAGTCTATCCTGCCCGCAATCACGCATTGGCTATAGCGAAGGGAGAGTACATTTGTTTTATAGATGGGGACGATTGGATAGAACCGGAGATGCTCGGTAGATTGCTGGATTTGGCTGAGAGCAGCAAGGCTGATATCGTCCAGTGTGAATTGATCAACGACGGATCTTATGCTCAGATCAGGAGTAAGAGGCTGGGAGACACAAAGTCTTACGTTCAGGCTGAATTGACCAGGGCGATGTTTCGGGAGGAGATTAGCCACAGCCTGCTGGGGAAAATGTTTAAGGCTGAATTTTGGGAGACCAGACGTTTCCCTGAACAGTATTATCATGCCGATGCTATGCTGATGGCCCAAATTGGGATTGTTTGCCAAACATACGCCCGAATAGACGATGTCCTCTATCACTACAACACAGGAAATTACAGCATCACACGGGGAAAGAAAACACCATTACACATAGTGAGCATGGAGAAACTCTTTTCGATTTATTCCGAGGCCGCGCAAATAGCAGTACCGGAGGGAGCTTTTTTTATTTGTCGAGAGATCCCAAGTGCCGGGCGGGTTATTCTGCCGGGAGGGGATATATCCGTCAAAATGGCGATCCGGCACGTTTGGCGTATGCACGATATATTCCTTGATCACTGGGCGGCGGCGCGGCAGGCGGAAGAATATCGGCACTCGCCATGGAGCAAGCGGTTGTTGTGGCATATATACCGCTGGTGTCCTGCGCTGGCAACAATACTCTCTTTTTTGCATGGGAGGTTAAGCAAAGTATGACGTTATGGGAACGGATCAAGAAATTTCTAAAAAAATTCCTTCCGCCCCCGGTGGATGCCTTCAACCGGGAACTTGGATTCATGCGCGATTTTGTTCAGAAGGAGAATAGCGCGCTCAGCGCGGAGCAGCACAAGGAAATCGAGCGTGTGTTGGAAGTATTGCTGCAGCAGCAGAAGCAAATCAATATCCAGCAGTGGCAGATGGAATCTCTTACCAATAAAGTGCGGGAAGTGGAACAAAAAACAGCGGCGCTGGGTTTACAAATTGAAGGGGTGAAACCGGAAATTACAGCGTTGGGAGCGCAGATTGGAGAACTTAGGCCAGAGATTACGGCGCTGGACAAGTTTGATGAGCTGGGGAAAACGCTGCAGGTCAATATAAATAGTGATTATGAAAATCTGATAAAGCAAATGACATCAGGAGAGGAGCGGCTGAACAAGAGAATCGAGACGAATCGTATACTTTCGGCAGACGGTGTGCGCAATTCTGCTGAAGCGGTATGGGCGGAGATTTTTAACAATACAGTCACAAATAGTGAATGGCTTAAGGATAAAACTTTTTCTCCTGGGCGATGGGCGGTTGGATATCCGTATCTTTATGTGATGTACAGAGTTTTGGATGTGGTGAGACCGAAAGCCATACTGGAACTTGGCTTGGGACAGTCAACAAAAATGATAGCCCAGTATAGCATGGCAAACACAGACGTTAAACATTATGTTGTGGAGAGTGACTTAAATTGGGTGGCTTTTTTTCAAAAGGAAAATGTTCTTCCAGATGGCTGTAAAATCGTGCAAATGGAGTATGAGATGACTCCTTTTAAAGAAGCAAAAGAAGTCAGAACGTATAAAGGATTTTCGGAGACTTTTGCCGGCATGAAATTTAACTTCATATCAATTGATGCTCCTTTAGGGGGAGATATGAAACAATATGCCCGTGTTGATGTGTTAAAGATGATGCCGGAATGTTTGGCAGAGGACTTTGTCATTATGATTGATGATTGTGAACGCGTTGGTGAAAAGCATACAGTTGCAGAGATGGAAGCGAAGCTACAAGGGGCAGCAATACCATATAAACTTGGTAGATACAGCGGTAAGAAAGATTTGGTGCTAATAACTGCTGAAAAAATGGGTTTCCTTACATCTATGTGATAGATTTTGGAGGAAAGTGTTATGTACGACTACCTTATCGTGGGGGCGGGACTGTTCGGCGCGGTGTTTGCCCATGAAG
>CANQSW010000108.1 GCA_947626615.1 uncultured Peptococcaceae bacterium
TATTATAGAGCAGCGCCTCGTTGCTAAGAGATAAGCGCGCGATATCGCCCATGGTGTGCAGACCGCGCTCCGCCAGCTTCTTCGCGTAGCCCGGCCCAACGCGCCAAAAATCCGTCAGCGGCCGGTGCGACCACAGCTTTTGGCGGTAGCTCAGCTCGTCCAGCTCGGCAATACGCACACCGTCGGCGTCCGGCGGCATTTTTTTGGCGGTGATATCCATGGCGATCTTGGCCAGATAAAGGTTCGTGCCGATGCCGGCGGTCGCGGTGATGCCCGTCTCGTCGATAACGGCGCGGATCACCTCCCGCGCGAAGTCATGCGGCGTTTTCTGCCCGTGCAGATAGCCGGTGATATCCATAAACACCTCGTCGATCGAATAAACGTGGATATCCTCCGGCGCGACGAAGCGCAGATATATCTGATAAATGCGCGTGCTGTACTGCATATAATAGGCCATGCGCGGCTTGGCCACAAGGTAGGAGACAGCCAGCGCAGGGTCGGCCGCCAGCTCCGCCAAGTCGCAGGATTCGCCCGAAAGCCGACGCCCCGGCGCTTTGGCCCGCCGCCCGTTGTTGATCTCCCGCACCTGCTGCACGACCTCGAACAGGCGCGGCCGCCCCGGCACGCCGAACGTTTTCAGCGCGGGAGAAACGGCGAGGACGATAGTTTTTTTGGTGCGGCTCTCGTCCGCCACCACCAGATTGGTGCGCAGGGGATCGAGCCCACGCTCCACACACTCCACGCTGGCATAAAAGCTCTTTAAGTCGATACAAAGGTAGACCTTATCCGGCACCGTTCTCCCTCCCCTCCTGGCGGAAAATTATCGCGAGGCGCTTCAGGCTTCCGTCAGCTGTTGATACCGCCGCATCAGCTCGGCCACGCAGCCGCTCTCTGTCGTTCCCTGCACCGGCATACCATAGGCCGCCATAACGGCGCGGTCGTTCTCCTGGTGAGCGCGGCGCAGCTCCGGCGGCATGGCGATCTCATCGTAAAGATCGGCCAGGCTGCTGTCCGGGTATAGAGCGCGCGCGTCTAAGATAGCCTGCGCCGTCTGCTCTATCTTCGCTTTCTGCGCAGCGGTCGGCGTGGGCCACGGGAAGTTATTGTAGACTACGTCCTTAGAGTAGCGGTAATCGCTTTTAAGCCGTCCGCACACCACACGCATCCAGGCCATATGCACGTTAGACGTTAAAATACCGAAATGATAAAGCGTTGCGTCGGGAATAATCTGAACGAGATTTGAGGCAATAACCGCTTTGTTCATAAACCCTATTGGAATGTAGCGGCGTCGCTCAGAAGATACGCCGGGCACAATGATATAATCAGCATCTGGCTGAGCAATTTGGCAAAATAAAGTAGGTGTTTCCGCAAATTTTCTTGTCGCCGCCGCTTTGCTTGCAGCACGAAATTCCCTGACACTTTCTACTCGTCGCATAACCTCTTTGCAGGAACGCAATTCGTTTGGCGCTGCACCGACCAACCACAGGCAATAACGCTTTTTTCTGTTGATAAATTCTTCTGCACCAAGATAAAGTCGCACCCATTTAACTGCGGGCGGCTCTTTTGCCAGCAATTCGTCCTTTTCTTCCTCGCTCAAAATAAAGCCGCCGCCGTCTCGCGGCATACTGCCAAAACGCATTTTCGGCACGTCGCACAACGGCGTGCTTCTGTTCTCGATAAATATATCTTCAGCGTCCATCAAATAAGCATTGATATTCTTGGCGGTTAAAGGGCGCTCGGAAGTAAAAATTATTTTTGGCAGCTTGTTAGGCGCAACGCTGAACCCCACGATAACACAATGCACATGGGCTTTCAAGCTGGCCTCGCTGTCCCAGCGAAAAGTACGGTGAGCAAAGTCGATATGCACGCCGAAAATTTTTACCAATGGTTTCCAGATAGAAGCCACAGACTGCCCCTGACAAATTGAATTTGTAGATACAAACGCGCAGCGTATTTGCGTTTCCTGCACAAAACGCGCTGCTTTTGCATACCAGCCAACAACATAATCGGCTTCGCCTATTTTAGCACATTCCGGGAAAACCGCTGCCAGCTCTTTGTGCTGCTCTACGGACATCATCATACCGCCCACAAACGGCGGGTTGCCCATGATATAATCCAGCTGGTTTTTCGGCACGACGCTCTCCCAGTCCAGCCGCAGCGCGTTGCCCTCAACGATGTTCGCGTTGGTCTTCAGCGGTAAAAAGTCCAAATTCATCAGAACGATATCTTCCGTTTCCTTCATCATCTGGCTTTCCGCTATCCACAGCGCCGTTTTGGCCACCGTCACGGCAAAATCATTGATCTCGATGCCGTAAAACTGGCTGATAGACACCTGTATCGGGTTATATTCCAGCGACCCGAACGCCACCTGCCCGCCGGATAACAGCCGCAGCACCTCGTTTTCCAGCCGCCGCAGGCTAAGATACGTTTCGGTGAGGAAATTACCGCTGCCGCAGGCAGGGTCAAGAAATTTCAGCTGCGCCAGCTTTTTCTGGAACTCCAACAGGCGCTTTTCCCGCGTTTTCAGCACGCCGATCTCCCTGATCTCCGCCAGCTCCTGCTGCAGACCGTTCAAAAACAGCGGGTCTATCACCTTATGGATATTATCAATGGAGGTATAGTGCATACCGCCCCGGCGGCGCGTCTCCGGGTTCAGCGTGCTCTCGAACAACGCGCCGAAGATCGTGGGGCTGATCTCCGCCCAGTTGAAATCTTGGCTGGCCTTGTCCAGCAGAATATCCCTGATCTCGTCGGTGAAATTGGGTATCTCGATATCCTCGTCGCGGAACAGGCCGCCGTTTACATACGGAAAGGCTTTTAGATCTTCCTCCAGGTAGGAGTCACGCTGCTCCGGCTCGGTATCCAGCACGCGGAAAAGCTCTATCAGCGCCCGGCGGGTATGCGCCGCGTCGAACCCGGCCAGATAATCGTGGAACATATCATGCCGCCCGAAGATGCCGGCGTCCTCAGCATAAAGGCAGAACACCAGCCGCACGCAAAGTATATTCAGGCTGTGCAGCGTGGCCGGGCTTTCCGGGTCTTTATACTGCCGCAGAAAAGCGTCATAGAAGCGACCCACCAGCTCGCCCGCCTTGATCGACACCTGCATTTCGCGCCGTATGCGCTCGCTCCCGGTATCCACCAGAAACTGCAGACGGTAATATTCCTTCTCCAGATCGGCCAGCCGAATCTGCTCCGGCTCGCTATTCGGGCGCTCCATATCATAGACGTAAAACTCCGCGAAGTTGCACGTCACCACCCAGCGCGGGTGCTGCGATACCGGCAGCTCGGTGATATACCTTTTGGCCTGCTGAAACGGCGTCAGCAGCGTGCCGTCCGCCTGGCGTATCGGCTTGTTCAGGTCTTTATCCAGGCTTTTCTGCTCGATCATCACCCTGGTGGCGGCTATCGTCCCGTCGATGAAGCTGGTGTGATCCAAATGCACCTGCTCCTCAAAAGTGATAAATTCCTCCGGGTGCTCCACGCCGAAAACGTCCCGCAGCAAAGCCAGCCAAAAAGCTTGGCTCTGCCCCTTCTCATAGCCCTTGCCGGCCCAAGCCTCGGCAAATTTTCTGGCAGCGATTCTCTGTTCAGCGTCCGTCATAGCTTGTCCCCTCGACCTTTCCGCAATATTCCCACCGGCCAACGCCTGCTGGCCGCAAACACATCTTTAGTATATCATACCATAAACTTTTAGCATTTTCCATTGTTCCCGGCATTGTTTTGCCCTGCCGCTGCTCCAGAAGTCTAAATGTGCGCGCGGTTCGCCGTAACCAATTACCCATTCGGGTACCCCTCGCGATACCAATCCCGCTTCGCTGTCGCTCGCGCTCCTGGACAACCCCGCAAGATGCTAGGAATAAGCGGCCCACCCGAGCAAGCTGTGCAGACGCTGAAGGGCGTACTCGAAGTGCGCCGACCAAGCACTACGCCCCGCAACAGCTCCAGAAGTCCAAATGTGCTTGCAGTTCGCCTGAGCAAGCTGCGTGAACGCTGAAAGGCGTACTCGAAATGCGCCGATCAAGCACTACGCCCCGCAACAGCATCAGAAGTCCAAATGTGCGGCAGATGCTAGGAATAAGCGACCCGACTGAGCAAGCTGCACTGGTAGTGCGCGTCGCGAAGGCGGGCCGCTTATGACAACGCAGATGACGTGCAGTTGGGCTTCTGAACGCAACGAGAGCCATCCCATAGGGATGACTCTCGTTGCTGTGATAGTGTATAGTTGTGTGAGCTTTTCGAATTTAATAGCGGACGGGTGAAAATATCACCTCTCCCTTAACGCAAACCCATTATAAACCATTTTTCCACCTTTGGCAAGAGGTTTTTTGGGAAAAATGTCAACAATTTTACTTTTTTTTGAACTTTTTCAGCAAAAAGTGGAGGAAATATCACCAGGAGGTCACATAATCTTCGGCCGGAAAGGGGCAGCGGAAGCTTTATTCTTCCAGCTTCTTTTTCTTCTGCCCTTTATAGCTTATGTGCTGCGGGGCCGGTTTGCCACTTTTTTTTGCCGCTTTGCGCTCGGCCTTGGCGGGGCGCTGCGGTTCGACGGTCTTAACGCGCTCTTTCGGGCGATCCTTCAGATATTTCAGGTTGCGGATTATCAGCACGAAGCCCTGCACCAGCAGATAGAGCGAAAGGATAATGCAGGATTTCTCCCACCAACCTTTCAAAAACGTCAGATGCCCGGTCAGGCCCGTCAGCCACACGCCGCCGCCCACGCACATCGAGGCCAGGCCGATCATAATGCGCTTTTTGGCCTGCGCGCGCGGCTTCCAATACGTCT
>CANQSW010000109.1 GCA_947626615.1 uncultured Peptococcaceae bacterium
ATCCGGATGACCGTCGCGATTTTTAAGGGATTGTCGTCCATTAGAACGATGTCCGCTGCCTCGATGGCCGCGTCGCTGCCCATGCTGCCCATGGCGATCCCGATATCGGCCCGGGACAGCACCGGCGCGTCGTTGATACCGTCGCCCACGAACATCACGCTGCCTTGCGTCTCGCGTATTTTTTGGAGCCGCGCCAGCTTATCCTGCGGCAGCAGGCCGGCGTGCACCTCGTCGATACCGCAGGCCGCCGCCACCTGTTCGGCAGCCTCGGCCGCGTCGCCCGTCAGCATGGCGGTGCGGATATTATGCGCCTGCAGCCGTTTGACGGCCTCGGCCGCGTTCGGCTTCAGCGTATCGGCGATGATTATCTGCCCGGCGGGTTTGCCGTTTAAGGCCAGCAGCACTTCCGCCCCGGCGGCTTCCGGTCGGAAACCGCCCAGGTCGACGCCAGCTTCCGCCAGCAGCCTGCGGTTGCCGCAGAGCAGCTCGCCCGCCTCGGTCATGGCTCTGATACCGCGCCCGGCGATCTCCTCCAGCTGCTCCGGGCGAGAAAATTCCAGTCCGCGCGCCTTGGCCGCGGCCGTGATACTGGCGGCGATAGGGTGGGTGGAGGCTGTTTCGCAGCCGGCAGCCAGCGCCAGCAGCTCGTCCTCGCTCATATCGTTGCAGGGTGAGACGCTCTGCACGGCAAAATTGCCCTCGGTGATCGTGCCGGTCTTATCCATGACCACGGCGCGCACCTTGGCAAGCGCCTCCAGCGCCAGCCCGCCTTTGAACAGGATACCTTTTTGGCTGGCGGAGCCGATCCCGGCAAAGTAGGCCAGCGGCACGGAAAGCACCAGCGCGCACGGGCAGCTGATGACGAGGAAGGTCAGCGCGGTCTTGATCCAATAGGCCCACTCGCCCTGCACAAGCAGCGGCGGCAGCACGGCCACCAGCAGCGCCAGCAGCACCACCACCGGCGTGTAGACGCGCGCAAACCGGGTGACGAACCGGTCGATCTGCGGCTTGCTGGCGGCGGCGTTTTCCACCGAGTCCAGTATCCGCGTCACCATTGATTCGGCCAGAGGCTTCTCCACGCGGATCTCCAGCTGGCCGTAGGTGTTGACGCAGCCGGAGGTGACGCTGCTCCCCACGCCGACGGCCACCGGCACGGGCTCGCCCGTGATCGGCGATGTGTCCAGACGGCTCTCGCCCGCCAGCACCACGCCGTCCAGCGGGATACGGTCGCCCGGGCGCACCAGCAGAACGTCGCCGGGTTTGGCGTCCGCCGCGTCGATGACGCTGACTTCGCCCGCCGTCAGCAGATTCACCGTCTCCGGCCTGAGATCGACAGCCGCCATGATCTGGCTGCGGCTTTTGGCCACCGCGCGGTCTTCAAAATATTCGCCGATCCGGTAAAACAGCATCACGCCCACGGCCTCGGGATATTCGCCGATAGCAAAAGCGCCCAGCGTGGCGATGCTCATCAAAAAGTTCTCGTCGAAAATACGGCCGTGCAGCAGGTTGCGGCCCGCCGTCAGCAGCACCTCGCCGCCTAGCAGCAGATACGCGGCGGCCAGCAGGCAGAGCGTCCACACGCTTTGCCCGAACAGCTTGCCCAGCAGCATACCGGCGGCCAGCAGCGCCGCCCCGAGCAGCAGAGGGGCCGCGCCGCCTTCTTCTTCGTGCTCGTGTTCGTGTTCGTGCTCGTGCTCGCAGCCGCAGCCGTGTTCATGCTCATGCTCATGTTCATGTTCATGCGCGTGGTCATGCCCGCAGCAGCCGCAGCCGCAGCTTATTTCGATCTCTGGTCTGTCGTTTCGTGCCATATCGTCCAACCTCCTTGGTCGTAAGAGCCGCGCTTGAGCGTCGGCCCGATGTCTGTACAAATTATCATATGAGCATTTGTTCATCTGTTAATCATATGATACTCCCAATATAGGGCGTTGTCAACTGTTTTCGGCAAAAAAATCGGATAAATTTTTCGGCGGGTCTTTCTTTCTATAATTTGTCATAAGGCCGGCTTGAAATATTTCCGGCTCCATGGTAGAATATTGGCGTGAACAGCGCTTGGCGCGGCCTGTCGGCCGTAGCGCTAAATTATTGGTTCGCGGATCATTTTAAGGGGTGATAGTAATGAAGAGATCGTTTGGCGTGTTGAATGTGGTTTTGGTATTGCTTGTCTGTTTGTGCCTGGCCGAGCCGATTTGGGCGGCGACTTATCCCGTCTATATCGACGGCGAGTTGGCAGAGCAGGCGATCGAGCGCAACGGTTCGATCTATATGCCGATGCGCACGCTGTTTGAAAGCTGCGGCGCAACTGTAAACTGGGACGCTAAAGAGCACGTGATCACGTCGGTACGTAAGGACGGCGTAAAATTGACGCTGGATATGCGGAACAACACCGCGGCGCTGACCGAACAGGGGCAGACGACCGACCTGGCTATGCCGCAAAAGGGCTTTATCCAAAATGGCGTTACTTATCTGCCCTTGCGGTTCGTGGCAGAAAATCTTTCCTGTCGGGTCAAGTGGAATTCTGATGAAAAATATGTAACTGTTCAAAATTTTATAACGGAATTTACAGACGCGAACGGTCAGGTATACGTGGTGAACGCCAGCAACGGTAAATTCTATAAAGGTGCGGGAGAAGCGGCAGTTTATATCGCCGATTGCGGGCTGACTTCTTTAGCTGAACGCAAAAACACTTATGACGCTTTTGACCCTGACAAAGATGGTTACTCTATTCCGCAGTGGCAGGTAAGCGTTACGCCTAAAGGCAATTATCTGTTGACTTGCGATTATATTCTGATGGGCGGCACGACTCATTCGGTCAAATTCGCCGCCTACGTCAGCCCGGGCAGCGGACGGCTTATCTGTAACGCGTCATCTGACAGATTATTCATTCAGACGGAGGATACGATCAGCCTGACAGATTGGGACGGTCAACTGGTCCTTATCGATGAGGTCGCCGGTCAGATCAAAAAATATGATCTGGTCACTATGCTGGCGGACAAGTCTATTGAAAATGAGCTGAGCTCAGTTGACCCGATCGCGGTAGACGGTAATTATGTTTTCTGCAGCACCAATCATCGCTACAACCTGCTTTTGCTTAATTTGGCCGACGGCAGCCTTACAGACATGAAGGACGCGCTGTTGACCGACGAGATAATCGAGAAAGTCTCGACGGCGACCGGTCATACTGCGGGCGATTGGTGGTGGCAAAATTTTGGCTCAGATGAATATTTTGTGAACTCGGGGCCTTATTTCCGATTTGAAAAGATCGCAGACGGTATGTTGTATGTTTCTTTACAGGAAGAGGGCAGACGGGTCGACATTCCGCTGACCTATAAGTATCGCTAAGCGCTTAACGTTCGTGAATATAAACGCAAAAAGGGGCCGTCCGGCTGTGCCGGGCGGCCCTTGGCTTATGTTCGGCTTATTCCTCCTCCAGCAGCTCCGCCGGGGCAACGTAGAGCGTTTTTTGCCCGGTATAGATAACGAAACCGGGCTTTGCGCCGTTCGGTTTTTTGACGTTTGCCGCCGGGGTGTAATCCACCGGCACTTTGTCGGCCTCTCTGGCGCGGCTGTGCCGGGCGGCCAGCGCGGCGGCCTCGGCTATCGCCTGGGCGGAGAAGGGGCGGCCCGCTTCGGCGCGCAGTATCACGTGGCTGCCGGGTATCTTCTGCGCGTGGAACCAGAGGTCGTTCGCGGCGGCGATCTTGGTGCTGAGCCGGTCGTTCTGGCGGTTGTTCCGCCCCAGCAGTACGACGAAGCCGTCGCTGGTGCGGCAGCGCTTCGGCTCTTTGGCGGCGGCCTTGGGTTTGGGCTGGCCGGCCGGGCGCTTCAGATAGCCCGCCTCCTGCATCTCCTGTTCCGTCCCGGCCAGGTCGGCGAGGTTTTCGGCCTCGTCCAACGCGGCCAGCAGGCTCTCCACGTAGTCCAGCTCCGCCTGGTTCTGCTCCAGCTGGCGGCGAATTTGCCGCTCGGCTTTTTTGGCCTTGTTGTAGCGGTGGAAATAGCGCTTCACGTTGTCGGCGGGGGAGAGCTCCGGCGCGAGGCGGACGGTCACCAGCCGTTCCGGCTCCCAGAAATCCGGCAGCTGCACCTCCGTCTGGCCCGGCTGCACCAAATGCAGGTAAGCCGAGAGCAGCTCCCCGGCGTTTTTATATTTTTCGGCCTCTCCGGCGGCGGCGTAGTCGGCCTGCTCCAGCCGGAGCTTTTTCAGCAGACGCTGCCGCTCGTGCTCCAGCCGCTTTTGCAGACGGCCCCTGCCGGCGGCAAACTCCTGCTCGTCCTGCCGCGTTTGATAAAATTCGTCCAGCGCCGCGCCGAGGCTGGCAAATTCGGCGTACGGCGCGCCGTCGGCCGGGGGCAGGGCGTAGAAATCCCGCCATTCGTCGCGGGTTCCCAGCAGCACGGGGCGGTACGCGCCGTTTGCCGCCGCGTCGTCCATTTCCCGCAGCGCGGCATAAAGCCGGGAGAGGTCATATTCGCCCAGCTCCTCGGCGGGGATACCGGAAAGCCCGGCTTTTGCCACGGCCTCGCGGCAGAAATACGGCGAAAGCCCGGCGAACGCGCTTTGCAGCAGCTTTTCCGGCGCAAGCGTCAGGTCGCCGGCCAGCAGCCGCACGGCGAAGTTCTCCTCCGAAAGGTCGCGCCAATAGGGTTTTTCCGCGGCGGGCGGCGGCAGATAAAGCGCCCCCGGCAGCACCTCGCGGTAGCGGGAGACGTTGTGCGAATAACGCCTAGCCGC
>CANQSW010000110.1 GCA_947626615.1 uncultured Peptococcaceae bacterium
GCGTATCTCGGTGATAGTCGGCTCGCGCTTTTCGCCGCGAAAATAGCTTTGGCAGAAAGCGATATCGTCATGGTCCATAGCGAGGCCCAGCTCCTGCCGCAGCTGCTCCAGCGCGGCGTCGTTAAGCCCGGTGAAGCCGGCCAGCGTCGCCACGGGCGCGGGCTCGGGGTATTCCTCCCGCAGAGTGGCCGCCTCGGCCAGCGCCGCCTCGCGCGCTTCCACCGGGTTGATGAAATTATGCTTGATAAGCTCGATATCGGCGGGGGAGAGCTCGCCCTCCAGCAGATAAACGCGGGCATAGCGCACCAGCGGCCGGGCCTTCTGCGTCAACAGCTGAATGGACTGGCTGCAGGAATCGGCGCGCTGGTCGAACTGGCCGGGCAAAAACTCGGTGGCGAACACGTATGCCCCCGGCACTTCCGGCAATTTATCGTAGATATTATCCACCGGCGGTTCGGCAAAGATCGTGCGGCAGGCGGCGTCGAACGTCGCGTCGTCGATGCCCTGCACGTCATAGCGCTCGATGATACGCAGGTTTCGCAGCGCTTTTACGCCCAGATACCCCCGGATATCGCGGATCAGCGGGGCTGTGCGCGTAAACTGGGGCTTCTTTTCCACGTAGATACGGTATACCTTGTTTTCGTTCATGGCTCTGTCTCCTCGCGATGCTCAGAATAAACTGCTGTCATCATTATAGCCCAAACGGGCGCATACTGCAAGTTTGATTGCAAAATTCCGCAAATTGTCGGGCAAACCTATTGACGATAAATTACCTTTGCGGTATAATTAAATCAGGGACTAATGAGAAAGGTTCTCAATAATTTTGCCGCTCCGGCGGCAGGGCTTCGGCCCGAAAATCTTACATAATGGAGGAGATAAAATGCTGAAAAAATTTGTTTGCACCGTATGCGGCTATGTGCATGAAGGCACCGCCGCGCCGGAGTTCTGCCCGCAGTGCAAGGCTCCCGGCTCCAAGTTCGTGGAAAAGACCGAAGGCGACGAGGCTCCGTTTGCCTGCGAGCACATCGTCGGTATCGCCAAGGACGCTCCGGCCGAGATCATCTCCGGCCTGAAGGACAACTTCATGGGCGAATGCACCGAGGTCGGTATGTATCTGGCGATGGCGCGGCAGGCGCACCGCGAGGGTTATCCGGAGATCGGCCGCGCTTTTGAGCTCTACGCGCACGAGGAGGCCGAACACGCCGCCAAGTTTGCCGAGCTTTTGGGCGAAGTCTTGACGGACAGCACCAAGACCAACGTGAAGATGCGCGCCGAAGCCGAGCATGGCGCCTGCGAGGGCAAGCTGATGCTGGCCGCCAAGGCCAAGGAGCTGGGGCTTGATGCTATCCACGATACCGTGCACGAAATGGCTAAGGACGAGGCCCGCCACGGCGCCGGCTTCCGCGGCCTGATGAAGCATTACTTCAAAGACTAAGCGGCAACAAAAACGGGGGCGAGAGTTTTCTCGCCCCTTTGCTTATATTGTGGAGGTGTATGGTAATGGCATATTACGACGAGGAGCTGCAGCGCCTGCAGGAGCAGGTGTCGCGGCAAAAGCAGCTGGAAGCCAAAGCGCGGGAGCTGCGCGCCCAGCGGGGCGAGCTGCAGCGGCGCGCGGACGAGCTGGCGGCGGCCAGCCGACGCGAGCAGGCCGACGTGGACAAGCTGGAGGGCCGGAGCCTGGCGGCCTTTTTCTACAACGTGATCGGCAAAATGGACGAGCGGCTGGATAAGGAGCGCGAAGAGGCTTATGCCGCCGCCGTCAAATACGACGCCGCGGCCGGAGAACTGGCGGCGGCCGAACGAGAACTGGCGGATTGCGAAGCCGAGCTGGCCGGGCTAAATGGCTGCGAGCAGCGTTATAACGACGCGCTGCGGGAAAAAGCGCGGGCCGTTAAGGCGGCGGGCGGCAGCGAGGCGGCGGAGCTGCTGCGGCTGGAGGAGCGCGCCGCTTTTCTGGCCGCGCAGCAGCGCGAGCTGGCGGAGGCCATAGCCGCCGGCGAAGCTGCTCTGCAAGCGGCGGAGCGGGTGCTCTCCGAGCTGAACAGCGCGCATAACTGGGGCACGTGGGATATGCTGGGCGGCGGCCTGCTCACCACCGCCGTCAAGCACAGCCGTCTGGACGAAGCGCAGCGCGAGGTGGAGGAGATGCAGTCGCAGCTGCGTCGCTTTAAGACCGAGCTGGCGGACGTTACGATCGACGCTTCTTTGCAGGTGAACGTGGACGGTTTTCTGCGCGTCGCCGATTTCATTTTTGACAATCTGTTCGTCGATTGGGCCGTGCTGAGCGAGATCAGCCGTTCGGAAGAACAGGTCAGGCAGGTGCATAGCCAGATCGAGGACGTGCTGGCCGAGCTGGAAAAAACCAAGGCGGCGGCCGGCAAAGAGCAGGCGGCGCTGGCCGAGCAGATAGAGACTTTGCTGCGCGAGGCGCGGCAGGCATAGCCGCCGTTCGCTTTGCTCCAACAGAAAAAGGCCCTGCCGAACGTGGGTTCGGCAGGGCTTTTTGTCGGCAGATTTTATTCGACGGGTATCTGGTTTTGCAATTCGTCTTTGGCGTTGTAGACAAGCGAAACGTGCTTCGGCTGCTGCGTTTTCTTGTCGATGACGTCGGTGAACACCGCGTACCACAGCACGTTGCCGTCCGCGTCATAGCCGGTGTTGCGCAGCAGCTCGCCCCGGGCGTTGTATTCCGCCTCGCTGCAGGCGAGCGAGGAGTCGTCGGCGCGATAGGCGGCCAGCAGGTTGCTGTTTGCGTCATATTCCGCCGTGATCGCGAAGCCGCCGGCGGCGGGCGCGTCGTATTCCGAGACCACCTTGGCGAGCGCCGGCGCTTCAGCCGCCGCGTTTGCCGCCTGATCCGCCTGCCCGCAGGCGGCAAGAGTGCCGAGCAGCGCCAAAAGCAGCGCCAGACTCAAAAGTTTTTTGATCATTTTGCATACCTTCTTCGTTTTTGTGATTTTTTTGTTGCGTCAGCTATTTGAGGCAGGTGCGCAGCGCCTCCTTTCGCTTTTGTATTATATTTACATATCTTTTTGGTATTATAAATTGTAGCATACCGCGCATACCTTTGTCAATATATAATAATATTTGAAATGTGAGGTATGCAGCATGGCAAAAGAACCTTTGATCATCAAAAAGAAGGGCGAGGACGGCAGCCGTATCATCACTGTGCGCCTGAAGGAGGATATCGTGAACGAGCTTGACCGCATCGCAGCCAGCAGCAATCATTCGCGCAACGAGCTTATCAATATCATTCTGCGCTACGGTATCGAGAATATCGAGATCGAATAGCGCCGCTTCAGCTCAAAAAAAAGCCCCTGATACCGCGGTATCAGGGGCTTTTTATGCCGGCTGGAATCATTCTTCGTCGAACAGCAGGTCGTTATAAGTATCCACGACCATTTCCCATTCGGCATCGTCTTCGATGTATGCAAAGATCTCTTCGCCGTCCTCGCCTTCGTCGATGCGGAAGATAACGGCCTCGTCCTCGTCGGAATCCTGTTCCTCGTCGTTCAAGGGCAGCAGAAAGGCGTAGCGTTTGCCCTCTATCTCCAGCATTTCGATGACTTCAAAGTCGATCGGGTTGTCGTCGTCGTCCAACAGGGTGATGATGTTTTCGTTTTCGATTTCGTTTTGCGTCATGGTCAAAAGCCTCACTTAGTCGTATTGGGGTTATCTAAATAGGTTTGCAGGATAAACACCGCCGCCAGCTTATCCACCACTTGGCGGCGTTTTTTGCGGCCGGTATCGTTTTCCAGCAGCGTTTTGTGCGCGGCCACGGTGGTCAGCCGCTCGTCTTGAAAATAAACGGGCAGGGCAAATTCGCGCCGCAGGTGATCGGCAAAGCTCTCCGCCTTATCCACGGCCGGGCCGCGGCTGCCGTCCAGATTCAGCGGCAGACCCAGCACGAACGCTTCCGCGCCGAACTCGTCGACCAGGCGTTTCAGCTCGGCCATATCCTCGCGGTGGGTGCGGCGGCGCAGCGTCGTGACGCCCTGCGCCGTCAGGCCCAAAGGGTCGCTCACAGCCACGCCGATAGTCGCGGAGCCGAGGTCAAGCCCCAGCAGCCTCATTTATTGTTCCCGCCTTTAAGGTAGCTCACCAGCAGTTCGTCCAGCAGGTCATCGCGTTCCACCCGGCGGATCAGGCTGCGGGCCTGCTTGTGGCTGGTGATATAAGCCGGGTCGCCGGAGATGAAATAGCCGACCAACTGGTTGATGGAGTTATAGCCTTTTTCCTCCAGCGCGGCATAAACCGTCAGCAGCACGTCGCGCGGGTTCAGTTCCTCCTCCTTGCTGACTTTGAAATACATTGTTTCTTCCAGTTTGTTGTCAGTCATTTTGGGCCCTCCTTATCCATATTAAGCAATAGCAGCGGCTTTTATGCCGGTTTATTTTGGCGGCTTTAGGCCAGCGCTTTTTTGATCTCGGCCAGCGCCGCGTCCAGAGCGTCCTGGATCTTGGCCGGGTCTTTGCCGCCGGCCTGCGCCATATCGGGCCGCCCGCCGCCGCCGCCGCCGCAGGCTGCCGCCGCCGCTTTGACGATGCTGCCCGCGTTCAGCCCGCGGGGGATCAGGTCCTTGCTGACGGACGCCACCAGCATGACTTTGC
>CANQSW010000111.1 GCA_947626615.1 uncultured Peptococcaceae bacterium
CGGCGCAGGCGCTGGCCGACGCCACCCCCGTGCCGAAAAGCACGCTGGCGCAGGTCACCCCGGCGGACGGCTCCGCGGATAAGGCGGATAAACCGTCCGTGCGGCCCTCTAACGATGACGACGAGCCGGCTGTGCGGCCCTCAAACGACGACGAGACCGCCGCTGACGCCGCTGACAACGCGAACGACGACGATACATACAACGAAGATAACGCCAGAGACCCCTGGGACGAGCCTGCCGAAAGTACGGGCGTCGGTATACCGGCGCTGCCGCCGACGCTCGCCGTTTTTCTGTATGACTCCGCCGCCGGCGACAGCCGCCGCACCGACGTGGTGCCGGTGAATCTGGCGTTCGACGGCGAGCTGCTGCCCAGCGACGTGCCGGGCATGGCCGTCTCCGGGCGCACGCTGGTGCCCGTGCGGCTGATCAGCGAGCAGCTGCAGGCCGAGGTCGTCTGGGAGAAAACGAACAACACCGTAACAATCGCCTTGAACGGCAAAACTATAATACTGACTATCGGCAGCAACACCGCGCTGATCGATAACGAGATCGTGGCCGTGCCGGATAACGTCAGCGTGGCTCTGGTGACTTATGAGGGCGTATCGCGCACGATGGTGCCGGTGCGCTTCGTCTCCGAGGCGCTGGACGCGCTGGTGGATTACGATTCCGCACAGCGGCTGGTCAACATCACCCCGCCGCAGATCGAGCCCGAGCCCGACGAGGACGACGAGCCGGTCTACGTTAAGCCCGTGGGCATCGACGAGGACGGCAACCTGTATCGCCGCGTTATCATCGACGCGGGACACGGCGGCAGCGACCCCGGCACGAACGGCGGCGGCATCGAGGAAAAGGAACTGACGCTGACCGTGGCGCAGCTGGTGCGCGACCTGCTGGAGGACGACGATTTTGAAGTTATCATGTCGCGCGAAGACGACGAATTCGTCGAGCTGCTGGACCGCGCCGCCCTGGCCGCGCAATACGACGCGCCCGTGTTCGTGAGCATACATTGCAACGCGGCGGAGAACGTCCCCACCGCCAACGGTATCGAGACTTATGCCGCGCCGGACGACCCCGGCGATCTGGAGCTGGCCGGCTATTTGCAGGAGCGCCTGATCGACGCCACCGCCGCCAATAACCGCGGCGTCAAGACTTCCCGCCTGGTGGTGCTGACGCATAACGTCGTGCCGGCCGCGCTGGTGGAGATCGGCTTTATGACCAACGCGGCGGAAGTCGCCAAAATGAGCGATGAAGATTATCAACAAACTCTGGCCGAAGCTATCTGCGCCGGTATTGAAGATTATTTTGACGCACATTAGACCCAAAAGCAGCATGGCCGAGCGCTATGCTGCTTTTAACAAATTTACGGCAAAAGCGGTATGAAAACCCGCCGCCCCGCTCTATAATATAGCTGCGGCAACTGCCGCGCCGTATCGGGCAAAATCTTAAAAAGGAGGCCGAATCATGACCAATCAAACCGCAAATCCCCTCTCGTCTGAGGACGTGCGCCTGCTGGACGCTTACTGGCGGGCCTGCAACTATCTGTCCGCCGGGCAGCTTTATCTGCGCGATAACCCGCTGCTGCGCGAGCCTCTGCAGCTGGCGCACATCAAGCCCAACGTGGTGGGCCATTGGGGCACCGCGCCGGGGCAGAACTTCATCTACACCCACCTGAACCGGCTGATCAAGCTGCACGACCTGAACATGATCTACATCAGCGGCCCGGGCCACGGCGGCCAGGCTATGGTTTCCAACTGCTGGCTGGAGGGTTCCTACACCGAAGTCTACCCGGATATCACCCGCGACGAGGCGGGCATGAAGAAGATGTTCAAGCGCTTCAGCTTCCCCGGCGGCATCTCCAGCCACGTGGCGCCGGAGACGCCCGGCTCTATCAACGAGGGCGGCGAGCTTGGTTATTCTCTGGCGCACGCTTTTGGCGCGGTGCTGGATAATCCCACGCTGATCGCGGCCTGCGTGGTGGGCGACGGCGAGGCCGAAACGGGGGCGCTGGCCACCGCCTGGCACGGCAACAAGCTCTTAAACCCCAGCACCGACGGCGTGGTGCTGCCGATACTGCACTTAAACGGCTTCAAGATAGCCAACCCGACGCTGTTTGCCCGTATCTCGCGCGAGGAGCTGACCTCGTTCTTTATGGGCTGCGGCTGGCTGCCCTATTTTGTGGAGGGCGACGAACCGGAGGATATGCACCGGCAAATGGCGGCCGCCCTTGACGCGGCCTATGACGATATCCGCCGTATCAAGCAGAACGCGGCCGGCGGCGACCTCTCGCGCCCGGTGTGGCCGATGCTGATACTGCGCACTCCCAAAGGCTGGACGGGGCCGAAAGAAGCCGGCGGCAAAAAGATCGAGGGCAGCTTCCGCGCGCACCAGGTGCCGATCGCCGTGGACGCCGAGCACCCGGAAAATCTGGCGCTGCTGGAGCGCTGGCTGAAAAGCTACCGCCCGGAGGAGCTGTTCGACGAGCAGGGCCGCCCCGTGCCGGAGCTCTCGCATTTTGTGCCGGCTGGTGCGCGCCGCATGGGCGCGAACCCCGTGGCCAACGGCGGGCTGCTGTTAAAAGACCTGCGCCTGCCGAACTTCCGCGATTATGCCGTGAAATTCAGCGTCCACGGCAGCGAACTGGCGCAGGATATGCTGGTGCTGGGCCGTTTCGTGCGGGATATTATCCGCGACAACGCCGAGGAACGGAACTTCCGCATCTTCGGGCCGGACGAAACGATGAGCAACCGCCTCTCCGCCGTTTTTGAGGCCACCGACCGTCAGTTTGAGGGCGATATCACCGCGGACGACGAATTTCTGGCCGGCGACGGGCGCGTCATCGACAGTATGCTCTCCGAGCATATGTGCGAGGGTATGCTGGAGGGCTATCTGCTCACCGGCCGCCACGGCTTCTTCAACAGCTACGAGGCGTTTATCCGTATCGTCGATTCCATGTTCAGCCAGCACGCCAAGTGGCTGAAGGTCTGCAAGGGCCTGCCCTGGCGGCAGAAGATCGCCTCGCTGAACTTCGTGCTGGCCTCGCACGTCTGGCAGCAGGATCATAACGGCTTCACGCACCAGGACCCCGGCTTCCTCGACCACGTGGCCAACAAGAAGGCCGACATCGTGCGCATCTACCTGCCGCCGGACGCTAACTGCCTGCTCTCCTGCTTCGACCATTGTATCCGCACGCGCGATTACGTGAACGTGCTGGTGGCCTCCAAGCACCCGCGGCCGCAATGGCTGACGATGGACGAGGCCGTCAAACATTGCACGCAGGGCGTCGGCATCTGGCAATGGGCCAGCAACGATCAGGATTCCGAGCCGGATATCGTGATGGCCTGCTGCGGCGACACCCCCACGCTGGAAACGCTGGCCGCCGTGTCTATCCTGCGCCGCCACCTGCCGGAGCTGAAGCTCCGCGTGGTCAACGTGGTCGATCTGTTTAAGCTGCAGCCGAATTATGAACACCCCCACGGCCTCTCCGACCTGGATTACGACCTGCTGTTCACCAAGGATAAGCCCATTTTGTTCGCCTACCACGGCTATCCCAGCCTGATCCGCGAGCTGACCTATCGCCGCCACAACCGCAACCTGACGGTGCGCGGCTACGTGGAGGAAGGCACGATCACCACGCCGTTCGATATGCGCGTGCAAAACGCGCTGGATCGCTTCCACCTGGTGCAGGCGGCGATCGGCCTGCTGCCGCAGCTGGGCAACCGCGGCGCTTATCTGGTGCAGAGCATGAAGGATAAGCTGGTGGAGCACAAGCAATATATCAGCGAAAACGGCAAAGACCTGCCGGAGATACTCGACTGGACGTGGGAAAAAAGCATGCGCGGCCTGTGAGCGCCGGAAAAAAGTGACTTTTGCCGCCAAACGTGCTACAATATAGCCAGAAATACGCGCACGCCGGCCCGCTGGGCTGCCCGCGCCGGGGAGATGAACGAAATGTATTATGAAATGACCGTTGCGGGCCTCACCCGCCGCCTGCCCCTTTGCCGCCTGAACGACGATATGATGATCGGCGCTTTTGTGATCTTCGGCGACGTAGAGCTCACCTGCGCCTGCGCCAAGGCTCTGCTGGAGATCGCGCCGGCCTACGACTACATGATCGCGCCCGAGGCCAAGGCTATCCCGCTCGTTCACGAAATGGCCCGCCAGAGCGGCCGCAACCATTATCTGCTGGCAAGAAAGCGCCCCAAGCTCTATATGGGCGACGTTTTTGAGGTGGAGGATATCTCGATCACCACCGCGGGCGAGCAGAAGCTCTATATGTCCGCCGCCGACGCGGCGCTTATGCGCGGCAAGCGCGTGCTGATCGTGGACGACGTGACCTCCACCGGCGGCTCCTTCCGCGCGATGGAACATCTGGTGAACCTGGCCGGGGGCATAGTGGCCGGCAAGCTCGCCATTCTGGCCGAGGGCGAAGCCGCCGCCAGAGAAGATATCAAATATCTGGAGCCGCTGCCGCTGTTCGATAAAAACGGCAACCCGCTCAAATAAACGCCAACAGAAAAAGCCCCCGGCACGTGCCGGGGGCTTTTATTCGTCCTCTTAGTTGTTGATGAGCTTGTCCTCGCCGTTCCAG
>CANQSW010000112.1 GCA_947626615.1 uncultured Peptococcaceae bacterium
GCTCGCGGTGCGCGAGGCTGGACCCACGGATGCGCCCATGACGGTGGTGTTCGCGCACGGTTACACGCTGTCCATGGACTCGTGGCACTTCCAGCGCCGGCACCTGGCGGACCGCTTCGGTTCCGAGATCCGCATGGTGTTCTACGATCAGCGCGGCCACGGGCTCAGCGGGAAGAGCTCGCGCAAGAACTCCACCATTGACCAGCTGGCCCGCGACCTTGGCACGGTGATCGCCGCGACCGCGCCGACCGGCGAGGTGAACGTGAGCGCCGTGCCGAGCTGGGCGGCGGCCAGCGTGGCGCAGATGCAGAGCGCCAGAGTGGTGGCGAGCGACCTTTCCGGCAAAAATTTCAACGCTCCGATCAGCCGGGCCGAATTTGCGGCCTACATCGTGCGGCTGCTCGAGGTGAGCGCCGAGACGACCAACAGCCCGTTCCTTGACGTGGCTGCCGATAACCCGTATTACAGCGAGATTCTGGCGGCCAACAAGGCCGGCCTGGTGGCGGGCCGCACGGGCAACACCTTCGCGCCGAACGCCAGTATCACGCGGCAGGAAATGGCCGTTCTGTTTGCGCGGGCGCTGGCCTATGCCCATGTGGAAACGTCCGCCGACCTGACGAAGCTGAACGCCTTTGCCGACGCGGCGAAGCTGGCGGATTGGGCGAAGCCCAGCGTTGCTGTTTGCGTGAACTCCGGCTTGATCGCCGGGCGGGCCGACGGCTTCGCGCCGCTGGAGAATACGAGCTGGACGGAGGCCGTCGTGATGCTGGCGCGGCTGGACGCGCTGCTTTGAACCGCGCCGGCGGCAAAACAGTCTGAACTGTGAGCAAGTATGATTGTGAGCGGTATAATTGCGTAATATGGCGAATTTTGGGAGGTTGGCGTGAATCAGGCTTTAGAGAAAAAACTGCGCTGGCTGCTGTATCTGGCGGTGGCGCTGGGCGTTCTTGCCTCGCTTTGGACGGGCGCCGCGCGCTGGCAGCAGGAGCAGGCGAACCGCGCGACGCTGTTTTCGCTGGAATGGGGCCAGTTTAAGGACGTGGCGGCCCGCAACGGCTATACGGCGGCGGAGGCGCTGGCGTATTTTCAGCAGGCCGACCCGGCTGACCCGCTGTTTTCCGGCGTGGTCTACAAGGAACCGACGCTGAGCGACTGGCAGAACGCCGGTCAGCTGCAGATCGCGGCGGGCTCGCAGCTGCTGAACGATATGCGGACCGGCGGCTGGCAGGCGGCGGACGGTTTTCTGCCGGATAAGGACCATAATTATATTCTGCTTTACGACGCGGCTATGCAGCAGCGGGTCTACGAGCATTTGCAGCATAAGACGTCGACGCAGACCACCATGCACGAGCTGCAGGCGGGCGATACGACAATATTTGCGGTGGAGACGACGTATCCTTATAACGATCTGCTGGTGTTTGGCATCGGCTTCAACGAGGACGAGATCGCGCTCTTAAAGGAATACGGCATCGGCGTGACGGTGCAGGTGAAGAACTGGCCCAAGGTGGACGAGGATTCGCTGGATTTCGTCTTGGGCGGCGTGGCCAGGCTGGGCGTTTTGGCGGTCGGCTTCAACGATACCGAGCTGCCGGGCGTGGCGCTGGCCGATTGGAGCGGCGTGGCGCAGAAAATGGCGGCAGCGTTCGCGCGCTATGATCTGCCCACCCTATACATCGAATTTTACGACCAGACCGGGCTGCCCTCGCTGGCCCGGGCGATGAACTATGAGCTGGTGCGGGTGCACCCGGTTTCGGAGAGCGAGCTTCTGAAGCTGACCGACGCGCGCGTGCAGGAGCGTTTTGCGCTGGCGGCCAGTGAACGCAGCATGGGCGTGACGATGCTGCGGCTGCGGCCGAGCCAGAGCCTGGGCGAGGCCGTCAGCTACGTGCGCGGCGTGCGCGACGCAATACAGGCCAAGGGCGTGGCGACCGACCGCCTGACCGTCGTGCCGGATATGAACGTGCCGGTTTGGGGTCTTGGTTTGGCGCTGCTGGCCGTTTGGGCCGGGGGCGTGCTGCTGCTGCTGCGCTTCGACTTAAAACGGGCGGCCTGGGTGCTGCCTTCGTTGGCCCTGATCGCGGCGGGCGGCCTGTTGGTGCTGGGCAAGGCGTATCTGGCGCAGAAGCTGTTGGCGCTGGCGGCGGTCATCATCTTCCCGTTTTTGGGCGTGGCCAGCGTGGCAAAGGCGGAGGAGCGCAGCTTGCCCGAGGCGGTGCTGGCGCTTTGCCGCATGACGCTGATCTCGCTGATCGGCGCGGCGCTGGTGGTCGGCACGCTGTCGGAGCGGTCTTATATGTCGGCGGTCAACACGTTCAGCGGCGTAAAGCTGGGCCAGCTGGCGCCCCTGCTGCTGCTGATGATCTATCTGCTCTACCGGCTGGCCAGCGAGCACGGCGGCGTGAAATATCTGCTGGTGAGCTTTTGGCGGCTGATGCAGAAAAAGGTCACGATAGGGCTGGTGGTGCTGGGCGTGCTGGCGGCGGGCCTGCTGCTGTTCTATATGCTCCGCACCGGTAATTCCGGCGTCGGCATCTCCGATATCGAGCGGGCGTTCCGTGCCTTTTTGGATCGCGTTCTGGTGGTGCGGCCGCGCACGAAGGAATTTATGTTCGCGCACCCGATCATGCTGGCCGTGCTGTATTTCGGCTATCGCCGCAAGCTGTGGCCGCTGGTGCTGCTGGGCGCTATCGGGCAGGTGAGTCTGGTGAATACGTTCGAGCACCTGCACACGCCGCTGTTTGTTTCGCTGCTGCGGACGGCTAACGGCCTGGCGCTGGGCCTTTTGCTGGGCGTGGCGCTGGTGCTGGCGGTGAAATATCTGGGCGGTTGGCTGTATCGTAAGCTGCAGGTGATCGCTGAGCTGGCCGAGGCGGCGGAAGATGAGTAAAAAAATCCTGCTTTCCGGCTATTTCGGCTTCGACAATATGGGCGACGAGGCGGTGCTGGCGGCGCTGGTGCAGCTGCTGCGGGATAACCTGCCGCAGGCCGAGCCGGTGGCGCTTTCCGCTGACCCGGCGGCAACGCGGCGGCGTCTGGATATCCGCGCTATCGACCGCTGGGATAAACGGGCGCTAAAGCTGGAGCTGGCGGACGCGGCGCTGTTTTGCAGCGGCGGCGGCAGCCTGCTGCAGGACGTGACCAGCGTGCGTTCGGTCTATTATTATACGTCGCTTATAAACCTGGCGGCGGCGCGGGGCGTGCCTGTTATCGTGCTGGCGCAGGGGCTGGGGCCGCTGAACTCCGCCCCGGGGCGGTATTTGACGCGGCGGGCGCTGCAAAAATGCCGTTTTCTCTCCTGGCGGGACGCGGATTCGCTGGCGTTGGCTGAAAAACTGGGGCTGGGCGGCAAAAAGAATTATCAGGTCTGCGACCCGGTGCTGCTGTGGCGGCCGGAAGCAGGGGGCGACGGCCCGACGGCGGAATATCGCCCCAAGCGCGTGCTGCTGGCGCTGCGGCCCTGGCCGGGGCTCTTGCTGGACGAGGCGGCGCGGCTGGTGCGCGAGCTTTTGGCGGCGGGGCGCGAGGTGCTGCTGCTGCCGTTTTATTGCCGGCCCGACGGCACGGGCGAGGACGAAAAGCTGGCGGCAAAGCTGAACGCGCTTTTGGGCGCGGACGCCGTGCCGGTGCTGCGGCCGCAGCAGCCGGCGGACGCTATGCGCGCTATCGGCGGGGCGGGCTTTCTGCTGGGTATGCGCCTACATTCGCTGATCATGGCGGCGGCGCAGGGCGTGCCTGCCGCGGCGGTGAGCTATGACCCGAAGGTGGCTTCCTTTGCGGCGGCGGCGGGCATACCGGTGCTGCCGGGCGGCGCGGGCTTTGGCGCGGCCGACGCTTTTGCCGCCGTGACGGTGGGCAGCGGCCGGCGGCCGGAGGTGCGGCGCGAGGCTTGGGAGGCCCTGTGGCGGCCCGTTTTGGCGGAAATAGCGAAAATTATCGATTGAAATTAGAGAATAGCGAGCGAAATATGGCAAAAAATATTTTGAAGGCGACCGGCGTGGTGCTGGTGATGAATCTGGTCGTGAAGGTGCTGGGTTTTCTGCGGGAGACCTCGCTGGCCAACGCGTTCGGCGCGTCCGACCTTTCCGACGCTTATCTTTCGGCCTACACCATACCGTATTTTTTGCAGGCAATACTTGGCTACGCGCTGGTGACGGCCGTGGTGCCCGTTTTGACCAAATATCTGGTGGCGGGCGACCGCAAGCAGGCCGACTACGTGGCGAGCGCTCTGGTGAACCTGACGGCGCTGCTGCTGACGGCGATAACGGCGGTGGGCATATTGGTCTGCGGCTGGCTGGTGAAGCTGCTGGCCCCCGGCTACGGGCCGGAGCAGGCGGCGCTGACGACGGCGCTGGCGCGCATCATGTGCCCCTCGGTGGTGTTCAGGGGCGTGGGCATGGTGATAACCGGCATCTGCAACGCGCATTACCGCTTTGCCGTGCCGGCGTTTGCGCCCGGTATGTCCAACATCATCATCATCGTATCCCTGCTGTTCTTCAGCTCGGTCTACGGCATTTGGGGCGCGGCCTGGGGCACGCTGCTCTCGTT
>CANQSW010000113.1 GCA_947626615.1 uncultured Peptococcaceae bacterium
CAGATATTGCAGGCCATAGATATCGACTACATCGACGAGAGCGAGGTGCTCTCCCCCGCCGACGATAAATATCATATCGACAAGACCGCCTTCAAGGTGCCGTTCGTCTGCGGCGCGCGCGATCTGGGCGAGGCCCTGCGCCGTATCAACGAGGGCGCCTCGATGATACGCACCAAGGGCGAGCCCGGCACGGGCGACGTGGTGCAGGCCGTGCGGCATATGCGCCTTATGCAGGCGGAGATACGCCGCCTTGCTTCCATGAGCACGGACGAGCTTTTCGACGCGGCCAAAGAGCTGCAAGTGCCCTATGAGCTGGCGCTTTACGTGCATGAAAACGGCAAGCTGCCCGTGGTGAACTTCGCGGCCGGCGGCGTGGCCACCCCGGCCGACGCCGCGCTGATGATGCAGCTGGGCGCGGAGGGCGTTTTCGTCGGCTCCGGCATCTTCAAATCCGGCAACCCCGAAAAACGCGCCGCCGCTATCGTCAAGGCCGTCACCAACTATCAGGACGCCGATATGCTGGCCGAGCTTTCCGAGGATCTGGGCGAAGCCATGGTGGGCATCAACGAGCAGGAAATCCAGCTGCTGATGGCGGAAAGAGGCAAATAGGCCATGCGGATAGGCGTACTCGCTCTGCAGGGGGCGTTTATCGAACACGAGCAAATGCTGGCCGAGCTGGGCGCGGCGAGCTTCGAGATCCGCCAGCTATCCGATCTTGAGCAGACAATGGACGGGCTGATCATACCCGGCGGCGAGAGCACCGTGCAGGGCAAACTGCTGCATGACCTCGGCCTGTTTGAGCCGATCAGAGAACAGATAACCGCGGGGCTGCCGGTATTCGGCACCTGCGCCGGCCTGCTGCTGCTGGCCAAAAACATCGTGGGCGACGAGCGCCGGCATCTGGCCACCATGGACATAACCGCCGTGCGGAACGCCTACGGCCGCCAGCTGGGCAGCTTCCACACCGAGGCCGCCTTTGCCGGGCAGGGCAAGATACCGATGACGTTTATCCGCGCGCCGTATATAGAAAGCGTCCGCCCGAACGTCGAGGTGCTGGCCGAAGCCGGCGGGCATATCGTGGCGGCGCGGGAGCAGAACCAGCTCGTCACCGCCTTCCACCCGGAGCTTACGCACGACCTGACGGTGCATAGATACTTTCTGGCCATGCTCTAATAACTTTTCGACGCAAAATAGCCGCAGCCCCTTTGGCTGCGGCTATTTTTTCGGTCTTTCGGCCTAATTGGCCAGCTGGCTGCCCAAAAAACCGGCGACGGTCTGCGCCAGCTTATACTCCACCTCGCCGCTTTTTGGCATATCGGAATCGCTGAGAAAAATGACCCCGCCCATAACGTCGCCCTCCGAGATGATCGGAGCGGCCAGCGCCAGCTTATACTTGTCCTCCCCCGCCGTCACGGGCATGAGCTTGCCCCCGGGCTGATACTGGTAGATCTGCCTGTCCTCCATTAAACGTTCCAGCTCGCTGCTGATACGCTTCTCGTTCAGTTCCCGGGCCGGAGCGCCGGAAACGGCGATAATGGAATCCCTGTCCGCCACCGCCGAGATATACCCGGTGGTGCGCGTCAGCGTCTCGCACATATGCGCGGCGAAATCGCTGAATTCGCCCATGGGCGAATACTTTTTGAAAATGACCTCGCCGTCTTTAGCGGTGAATATCTCCAGAGGGTCTCCGTCACTGACAACATTGACATCGAAAACCTTGTCCGGGCGCTTATTCGCGCTTTGGACTATACGGAAATTTAAGCTATTTTCGATGCCCAAGTTAAAATTTACGGCATCCTCCCGCCCGTCGCACCTGAGCAGAGCGTCGATATCGCGCTGCAGCTTGACCTCCAGATGATCTTCAAAGACCAGCACGCGGTCGATGATCAGATCCAGATCGTTGCGGTCGAGCTTTTCCTTTTCCAGGATATCGGCGAATACCTCCAGCGCCGTCTTAGCCGCCCGGTTCACCTTGATGACGGTGTTGCGCTTGTCGGACAGCAGGTCGATCTGGTGGTTCAGCCCGTCGATCTTCCTTTGCAGATCCTCCTCCAGCTCGTCGTAGATGGCGTCGATCTCGGCTTCCCTATCCGGCTTTTTCATGATCTCGCGGATGCGCTGCCGCTTGGTGACCTTCATTTCCTCCAGCAGCTCGTCCAGCACCTCGGCCAGATGATCGGCGGATTGCTCGGTCTCGGCGATATCTTCGTTTTCTCTGGCAAGATCGCGGTTGAGCTGTTCGATCATGGCGGCGGAGTTTTCCATCAGCTTCCGCACGTAGTTTTTCAGCAGCTCGTCCAACTTGTCCACGCGGATATAGTGGCTGGTGCAGCCCTTAAGCCCTCTGCGGTGATATGTACCGCAGGTATAGGCGGCCCGCTGGTCGCCTCTGCTCATGGAGAACAAGGGGCTGCCGCAATCGCCGCATTCCAGAAACCCGGAATATACGTTGTCGTATTTTTTGACGCCGCGGTAATTGTTGCGGGTGCGTTTTTCCCGCAGCGCCATGGTGGTGGCAAACGTGCGGTAGTCGATGATGGGCTGGTGGTGGTTTTCGATGACGATATGCTCGCCGTCGTCCCGCTTGATATCCCGGCCGTTGATCTTGAGCCGGGTATACTTGCCCTGGCGCAGAGTGCCGATATAGAAATCGTTATCCAGAATACCCTGCACCGTCACGATAGCCCAGGCCGCCTTGACCACGCGCTTGTATTCCAGCCCGTCGGCCTCCTTGCGCATTTGCTCCGACATTCTTGGCGTCGGCACGCCCTGATCGGTCAGATAGTTGGCAATCTTCTTATAACCCCAACCCTCGTTGTTGTAGAGGTCAAATATCTTCCGCACGATCTCCGCTTCCGTGGGGACGATCTCAAACTCCTTGCGCTTGTTGATGATATAGCCGTAAGGAGCGGCGCACAGCCATTCGCCGTCCGCCTGTCGGCGTTTGATGACGTTGCGCACCTTTTTGGACGTGTCGGTGACGGGCATCTCGTTGATGAGGAACTGGAACTGTATCTTGAGCCAATCGTCGTCGTTGGGGAAGTCGATACCGTCGCCGATCGAGATAATGCGAACTCCGGCGTCGCGCAGGTCCTCCAATTCTACGAGCCCCCGGCTGTTGCGGCGAGAAAAACGCGAGAAATCCTTTACGACCAGAATGTCGTATTTATGGGACATCAGCCCCTTGCGCATCTCCTGATAAGCCTCGCGCTGTTCAAAGGTGTAGCCGGAACGGTCGCGGTCCTCATAGAAGGTCAGCGAACTGCCGGGAAATCTGGTTTTGACGAAATCCTGTATGATCGCTTTCTGGTTCTCTATGGAGATATTATCCCGGTCAAGTTCATCGTCCACAGAAATTCGGGCGTAGCCCGCAATATCAAAGATCTCGTTCATAGTGATTCACCTCCTGTTTATACCATTTGTATCTTCGTTAATTATTACCATTTACAGACAATATTGTATCACACAGTTGAGAGCATGTCAACATAAAAAGGAAAAAAGGCGGAAGAGATCGCTCCCTCCCGCCCCTATCTCACCGCTCGACCGCCGCCGCGCGCCGCTTCTTTTCCCGCTGCACCTCCAGCTCGGCGCTGCGCCGCTTATTATAAGCAAGCAGATCCAGCGTACCCTGATACAGATCCTTTTCGCCGGATTCATAGACGGCCACCAGATATTTTTTCTTCTTGTACTTGTCATAGATGTCTTTCAGACCCTCGCGCAGAACGGGGTCTTTCTTTTCGGCGTTGGTCAGCCAGATCTCGACCAACTTCCTATCATCTTTGACGTTCATTTCCAAATAACATCACACTCCTTCATTGGTACTATTTTCCTCATATTTCCTGCGGTTTATACGCCATTGCCTTTTTTTGCCACCGACAAATTTCCAACGGCCCGGCCGGCTCGCCCTTGTGCTTGGCTGATTGCAATATCAAGTATCGTGTCATAAAACTGTCTTCTCCATCATCTCCTTTCGCCGCGCGTTTACGCGTGTATCTAAAACCGGGGGATACTTTTTCAGCGTGAAACATCGTCCGAAAACGGGCATAGCACCCTTACTAACCCAGTTTTTCAGCTATTCGTATACGGGCGCCAGGCCGATTCTGCTAGTGGGCCGGTTGATTTTGCTGTGCGAGTACAAGTCTCATGTCGTTTCTGGTGGGGTGGGTCAATTTGACCCACCCCACTTTGCTTTTCGCTGCGTAACGTGAGGATCTGGTAAAGGTTCATTTTGAACCTTTACCGGCTTTGTGTTTGGTAAAGTTCATTGGCTTCTGCAATAAATTTCGCACGCAATTCTGTGTCGCAGCGTTTGAACTTGTGGCATGAGCCGAAATCAACTGGTCACTTTGGCCCTTGATTTTGCTGGGGATCAATTTGACCCCTACCACTTTTGCTGTGCAAATACAAGTCTTGTGTCGACTCTGGTGGGGTGGTTCACATTGAACCACCCCACTTTACCTTGGTAAAGCCTGTCAATTTTTGCACA
>CANQSW010000114.1 GCA_947626615.1 uncultured Peptococcaceae bacterium
TATTTCACCCCTTTCCCTTATTTTAGCACAAAAAGATGGTAGGCACTTTCGTGTCTACCATCTTTTTACCACTTCACGAAAAATCGGATATCTCCGCTTTATTTTTTAGTTGTATTGTCAAAGCCTTTTTTGCGAATTTTTCATCTGCGGTTACTCGCCGTTCCGGCGCTTTTTCGTAAGGCTCGCAGGGCCGCAGCCGGTGTGAAACACCGTTCAAAGGTGTATGGGGATTTTCCCCATCAATTAAAACTACACCACTATATTGATCGAGCTTTCTCTGCCAAAACAGGCAACCGGCCAGAATTTCAACACATGATCAACGACAGCAACAAGCGTATGTTCGATATGGTCATCGTCTGGAAGCTGGACAGATTTGCCAGAAATCGTTATGACAGCGCCCGGTATAAAACTGTGCTGAAGAAAAACGGCGTCAAAGTTGTATCCGCCACCGAAGTCATCTCTGAAGGTGCTGAAGGTATAATATTAGAATCTGTGCTTGAAGGTTATGCTGAATACTACTCTGCCGATCTTTCAGAAAAAGTTATCCGAGGCATGACGGAGAACGCATTGAAATGCAAATTCAACGGCGGCACTATAACGTATGGGTATAGAATCGACAACGAACAACATTTTCAGATCGATCCACTTGCTGCGCCCTTTATACTTGAAGCCTTTCAGCGTTACGCTGAAGGCGCTACCATGAAGGAAGTCCGTGATTGGCTCAACGAACAACATGTAAAAAATCATTCAGACTTAAAGTGGACCTATAACAGCATACAATATTTGCTGCACAATCGTCGCTATATGGGCGAATACAAATACCGAAACATCGTTGTGCCGGGAGGCATACCTGCCATTGTTCCAAAAGAACTTTTTGATCGAGTGCAGGATAGAATTGCCGAAACGAAAAAAGCCCCGGCACGTCATAAGGCCGAGGACGATTACTTACTAACGACGAAGCTGTTCTGCGGTTACTGCGGGGCTTATCTTTGCGGGGAAAGCGGCACCAGCCATACAGGCGTCGTCCACCACTATTACAAGTGCGTATCCGTTAAAAAGAAGCGAAAGATATGCCATAAGAAACCCGTCAAAAAAGAGTGGATCGAAGATCTGGTCGTCAACGCCACCATGAAAATGCTCAATGACGATGCTACTATTGAAGCGATCGTCTCCATGCTGATGGACTTACAAGACAGAGAAAATATAAACTTGCCCATGTATGAACAACAACTACGAGAAACAGATACTTCGATCAATAATTTACTCAATGCTATTCAACAGGGTATCCTTACCAAGTCAACTAAGAAACGGCTGGAGGAACTGGAGAGCGCAAAGGATGAATTAGAGGGTCGCATCGCCGGCGAGAAATTGGCAAAACCAAAGATCAGCGCCGAGTTTATGACATTCTGGTTACACCGTTTCCGCAAGCTAGACACACAAAAGAAAGCTCACCGCAAGATGTTGATCGATACGTTTGTCAATGCGATCTTCCTCTATGATGACAAAATGGTAATCACCTTTAACTACAAGGATGCCACTACGACTATTACTTTTGCTGAAGTACAAGCAGCTTTGGCAACACAGAAAACCGGTTCAGATTTGGATTGCTTAACTGCACCATTAAAAAAGAGCTATCCTACGGATAGCTCTTTTTTAATGGTATGCTACGGCGGGCGCAGAACCTACAAAACGCCAAGCAACCACTTCTGGCAGCGTTTGAAAAACAACAAAAATCCTTTTTCCAGCCCCAGCGGCAGAAAAAGAAAGCGGCGTCCGCTACCAACCCGTTTCGGGACTGCGCCTAACGGCGCTTTTTTTATGGTATGCTACGGCGGGCGCAGAACCCGTAAAACGCCAAGCAACAATCGCTGGCTGCGTTTGGGAACGAACCTGACCGTTGCCCTTTTTCATTCTCATAGCAAGACGGCGGACAGGATAACCTATCCGCCGTCTTACTAATACTTATTTTCTGATACGTTTTTCGTTGTTGCTAACGGGCTGCTTTTTCCCAAACAGCAAGACTATAACAGCGACCATGGAAGCGAGCATTATAGCCACCCACAAACCGAGACGGCTGTCATCGCCGGTTTTGGGAGTGCCGTCGCCATGCGGATCGCCGGACGGGCCGCCCAAGTGATCGCCAGACGGCTCACCGGAAGGATCGCCCGAGGGGCCGCCGGGCGGATTACCGGGTGGATTGCCGGGCGGCTCATCAGGCGGATTGTCCGAAGGATCGCCAGGCGTAGTCGGAGTGCCGGTGTTTTTGGTATTGACGAATTCGGCCGTCGCCGTGCCGCCGTCCGGGATCGCTCCCGCCGCGCCGAACGAATCGGTGGCGTAGCCGTCCCTGCCAGCCTCGGCCTCCGTTATCGTGTAGGCAATATCCTTGGGCAGATCCCGCGCTGTGGCGCTTTGGCCGTGCTGCAGCGTGAACTCGGCCACGCCGTCGGCAAACTGCATATCGCCGTATTTGCCAGTGATCTTTTGGCTCAACTCCACGCGGAAGTGCCAATCCTTCCCGGTATCGCCCGCATAGCCTGTAACGGTCTTGGCGACGGTCAGGTGGCCGTGGCCGTCTTCCGGCGGCGGCTCGTTCTTTGCATTGGTGAACTCGGCTCTGGCCATGCCGCCGGCCGGGATCACGCCCGCAGCGCCGAGCGAATCAGTGGTGTAGCCGTCTCCGTTCGCCTCTTGTTCCGTTACCGCATAAGTGATGCCCGCCGGCAAATTAGTCGCCGTGAGGCTTTGGCCGGCTTGCAATACGAGATCGGCCACGCCGTCGGTGAAGTGTATTTCGCCGTAAGGTCCCGTGAGCTCTTTGTCACTCAACTCTACGTGAAAATGCCATACTTTGCCGGCGTCGTCGGCGTCGACAGCGCTGCCCGTAACCGTCTTGACAATGGTCAATTGCCCGAGATATTTATCCTCCGGCGGCGGCACGTCCTTATCGTTGACGAACCGGGCCGTTGCCGTGCCGCCAGCCGGTATCGTGCCTTTCGCGCCGCTGGCAGAAGTTTCGTAGTTATTCTCGTTCGCCTCTTTTTCCTCCACCGTGTACGCGATACCCGCCGGCAGGTTCAGCGCCGTGGCGCTTTGGCCGTGCCGCAGCGTGAACTCGGCCACGCCCGCGGTAAAGTACATATCGCCGTATTTTCCTGTCAGCTTTTCGCCCAGAGTCACTTTGAAAGACCAATCCTTCAAGTTATTGCTGGCGTTGCCGGAAACCGTCTTGCTGACGGTCAGATTGCCGTGGTTTTCGGCAGGCGGCGGCGGTGGCGGCGTCGTCGGTTTATCATTGGTGAACACGGCTTCTGCCGTGCCGCCGTCCGGTATCACGCTCGACGCGCCTGTGCTGCTCGTGATGTAGCCGTTCTTGTTTGCCTCAGATTCCGTCACCGTGTAGGTGATACCAGCCGGCAGGCCGGTCGCCCTGGCGATTTGACCGTGCCGCAAAGTAAACTCGGCCACGCCTGCGTTGAAGTATATATCGCCGTACTGGCCCGTAAGGTCTTGACTTAGCTCCACACGGAAGTGCCAGATCTTCCCGGTATCGCCCGCGCCGGTGACCGTCTTGGTGACGTTCAAGTTGCCGTAGCCCTCTTTGGGCGGCGGATTATTCCTGCTGTTGACAAACGCGGCCTCTGCCGTATCTTTATTCGGGATCGTGCCGCTGGCGCCGGTGCTGCTAGTGGCGTAGTCGTCCGTGTTCGCCTCAGATTCCGTCACCGTGTAGGTGATATCCGCCGGCAGATTCAGCGCCGTGACGTGCTGGCCGTGCCGTAGCGTGAACTCGGCTACGCCTGCGTTGAAGTACATTTCGCCATACTGACCCGTAAGGGGCTCGTCCAGCTCCACTTTGAAGTGCCAATCCGTCTCGGTACTGACGGCGTCGCCGGAGACCGTCTTGCTGACCGTCAGGTTGCCGTGGTTTTCGGAGGATTCCGGCGGCGGCTCCGTTTTATCCTTGTGATTGGTGAACTTGGCTGCCGCCGTGCCGTTATACGGGATAGCGCCCGTCGCGCCGGTGCTGCTCGTGGTGTAGCCGTCCGCGTTCGCTTCTTCCTCCGTTACCGTGTAGGTGATGTTATACGGCAGATTTCTCGCCGTGGCGCTTTGGCCGTGCCGCAAAGTGACTTCGGCCTTGCCTGCGTTGAAATACATATCGCCGTACTGGCCCGTGATGCTTTTATCGCCAAGCGCCACATGGAAAGCCCAAGACTTCGCGGTATCGCCCGCGCTGCCGGTGACCTCTTTGGAAACGGTCAGGCCTCCCGTGCCTTCCTTCGACGGCGGATTATTCCTGGTGTTTGCAAACGCGGCTTCTGCCGTGCCGCCATTCGTTATCTCACCCGTCTCGCCTGTGCTTTCCGTGGTATATTCGTCCTTGTTCGCCTCAGATTCCGTTACCGTGTATTTCGTCCCCGCCGGCAGATTCTCCGCCGTGGCGTACTGGCCGTGCCGCAAAGTGAAATCGGCCACG
>CANQSW010000115.1 GCA_947626615.1 uncultured Peptococcaceae bacterium
CGCCGCAGGGAAGGCGTCCAGAAACCGCGTTTTGGCCGAAAGCAGCGCCACGCGGTTCTGCGCGAACCATGCCGGCTCCCGCTCGGCCAGGGCGCTGATCAACATGCCGCGCACCGCGGAGCCGGGGATAACGCCGCGCACGTCCCAATCGTTGCCGGTGCTGCGGTCAAAATCCGTGATGATGAGCGGCGTTTCCAGATGCAGACGATAGCACAGACAAGCGGCGCTTTCTACGCCGGAGACGCTGCTTTTGGCGGCGGCAGGTTTAAGCGAAAAGCGCACCCGGCCAAAACCGCGGCTGCGCATGGCCCCCGCCCATTTGATACCGGCAAAGGCCTCCTCCAGCAGCGGCACGTCTGCGGCGGCACATTCCAGCCGGCCGCAGAAGCGCAGGCCGCTTTTTATGCAGCTGGCGGAACGCAGGCTGCCCGCCTTGGCCACGCCGCCCTCCACCTGCGTGAACACGCGGGAGCTATAACAATCCTCCGGGGCCAGACGGCGGTCGGCCAGAGCGAGCTCCGTTATTTGCACGCGGCGTGCGTCCGCCTCGCCCTGCCAGCCGGAAGCGCCCAGCAGCAGCTCCGCCAGAGCAGCGTCCGCGCCGGCCCAGGCCAGACAATTCTCCAGACTCTCGCGCAGCAGGCCCTTCAGCACCGTCCCCGGCACATAAGGGTAGCCCTGCGCGTCGGCGACCACGGAGATATCCTCGCCGCCGGGGATACTATACCCGGAGCCGAATATCGTGTCGGAAAGCAGCTCCATCGAGAGCTCTAACTCTGTTCTCACCCGCGCACCTCCTCAAAAGCCACGAAGTGATCCATCATTTCTATCGAATCGAAGATAAAGCAGCGGGCCTCGCCGTCTATGGTCAAAAACAGATCCCGAAAAAGCTCGTCCGTAACGGTCAGGCCGGCCGCGTCCAGCGCCCGGCGCACCGCCTTTTGCAGCGGTTTGGTCAGGCTGGCGTTTTTGAGATAAAATTCGCTCTCCACCCGGCCCTGCTTGAGTGCGGAACGCAGCACTTTCAGCTTGCCGCGCGCCACGGCGCCGCCGCTTTTTTGCAGAGCCTTGCAAAGCTCGCGCACGACGGCGTAATCCCGCCAGCCCGGCCGACAGCCTGCGGGCGTCAGCACGGCCACGGGGCGCAGATCTATGCGAGAGCCGTCCTGGGCGATATAATCGTCGCGCAGCTCGGCAAGGTTATCTTTCATCTGGCCGTATTCGATATGCCAGTCCATAGCGGAAACGCGGCCGTCCGCGTCGAGCGTGGAGCCGAATTTTTTGGCGCTGGAGCACAGCTCCTCGGCCAGATCATACGCCGTGTGGAACGGAAATTTGGTATGCACGACGGCGACGCCGGCGCAGGCCGCATAGGGCGGCTGCCCGCCGAACGGTTTTTGCCGCGCCAGCTCCTCCAGAAAAATGCGCGAACATTCCAGCGCGATGGGAGCGGCGGCCACGAAGCAAACGTCGTCGCCGGCCAGGATCAACGGCCGCAGCGGCAGTTCTTTATCAGCGGGGCAAAACTCCGCCACTCTTTCGGCCATACGCCGAAAAGCGTTCTCGAAGCTCTGCTGGATATTATGGCTGAAAGCGCGCAGAGCGGCGCAGCAGGCGTCCCAATCCGCGCCGGCCTGCTGGTAGATCGTGTCGACGCGCTTGCCCATGGCGTTGCCGTCGATGTGGATCACGGCGACGAAATTATCCGCCATTTTTGCGGCGATAACGTCCGTCCGGGCGGAAAAGCTGCACCCGGCCGGGGCCAGCGCCGCAAACGGATCGGCGGCCGCGGCGCGGCGTTTGGCGGCCGGCGGCTGCTGAGCGAACGCCTCCACGCCGAAGCTCTGGCGGCGGAAAGAGGCGAGGCGCAGAGATTTTTTTGCGCTCCAGCGCGGCGGAAAGCGCCAGCAGGTTGGCGCCGGGCGTTTTCTGCTCGTCGTAGAGCAGCGTCTTAACGAAAAGCTCCAGCCCGTTATACCGCCGGAAGACCTCGCCGGTGACCCGGCTGGCAAAAGCCACGGCCGCCTTCTTGGCGGCCTCCGCCGTTTCGGCGTCAAATTGCAGAACCGTGTGGCCGCCGCCGCTGTACACCATATTGGCTTTTTCATCGTAAAGCTCGGGCGCGGCCTGCTTAAAGAAGGCCGAGCTGGTGACGTCGGCGATATCCTGCGAGCGCTGCACGTTTTCCTGCAGCTTGTTGCTGGCGAAGATGTAATTCTGCTTTTGCGAGACCTCCAATATCAGCAAAAATTTCTGCATAAGCCTCAAAACACCTCTCCTCAAGCGTTTAGCCCGGCCTGCCGCCGCGGCGGAGCCGGAACCCGACAAGGGCCGACGAGAAAAAACAAAAATACGATTTTATTCTATCATCTTTCGCGTAGTTTCTCAATATTTTCGCCGGATTAACCTATTAAAACAAAATACGCGGTTAGCCGTCGCGCGCAAGCCCGCCAAGCCCGAGATCAAACCCGCCCAGCCCGCGAGCCAGACCGCCGCGCCGCCAACGTGCGGCCAGAGAATTTTTGACTTCGGCTTCCACGCAGACCACTACCAAACTTCTGCCGCCGCCGCAATCCAGCATGGTCACGTCAACGGGCATCTGCGCGCCGCGGCCCCGCGCTGCCCGCCCCACCACGCCGCCGGCCACGGGGCTGGGGCGAAGCGCCCGGCCGGTATTTTCCAGATAAAACGCGCACAACAATTCTTTCATGGTTTTTTCCTCCTTAAAACATAAGTAATGATTTGCCGGTAAATAACGACGCGCCCGCCACGCGTTTTTATCCCGCCTTCTATTCGTTTATCGCGCCGGGCCGAGGGCTTTTTCAGGGATAAGCGAATTTTTTATCAAAACCCCGCTCTCGCCGCCAAAATAACGCCAAAACGCGCCGCGCCGCCCTCCTGCTTATTTATCGCGCCGAACAGGCGAGTATTTCAGGGATAATTTGCGCTAACCTATAAAATTTTCGGCAAAAACAAGCGGCAAAAAAGATAGGTTAGCGCAAAAAAATGTAAATCGCTGGGCAAAAACGCTTGTTTTTTGGCCGATATTGTGCTAATATATAAGCGCGAGTTGCGGAAAACGAAAAAAGTTGTGCCACAACGAGTATGCAGCTACTATATCTAGCAGTTGCAACTCGCACCCCTCGCGGGGACAGCAACTCTAAGCACCGCTCCTGCTCCTGTGGAGTCGCTTTCTCGGTTGCAACTCGCACCCCTCGCGGGGACAGCAACCTCTTTTTCCATCCGCTCAAGAATCGTTGCTTTTGTTGGTTGCAACTCGCACCCCTCGCGGGGACAGCAACGTTGACTGCTTCAGCCTTTTCCTGGTCGTAATGGTTGCAACTCGCACCCCTCGCGGGGACAGCAAATGTTTTTTTAGCTCGGGCGACGGGCCGGTCAAGGGCAGCTTTGGCCGGCCCGTCGTCGTCGCGGCCAGCGGAAAAGGCCGCCGCCAAAAACGCAAAAAAAATGCACCCCAAAAGTCAGACGGAGCGATAAGCCGTCTAACAGGGGTGCATTTCTATTCCGCGCGGGTTTTGCGGCCGATTTTTACAGATTTTCCGCCAAAATTTTGCAATTTGCTATTGACAAGCGCCGTGCCGCACGCTATAATTTAACCAACCTAAAAAGTAGGTAAGACGAAAGGAGAAGCGCAAAATGGCCAACTATTCCGGCAAAAATCTGCTGGCGCGGTACATGTGCCGCTATATGTGCGGGCCCTGCCCCGCCCATTTTCCGTTTGCGGCTTCCCCGGCGTTCTAACCATATTTGCCACGCTTATATTCCGGGAGCTTCTCAAACGGAGCTTCCGGTATTTTTATTTTTAAGGAGGTGGACGAATTGCGGCTTCGTCTGACCGGCTTGGTAAAGAGAAACCTTTTTCTGGGGCGAATGTGAACGGCAATAAGCAGCCGAACCGGAAAAATTTTCTAAAAATATATACTAAAATACCCTACTGAAAGGAAGTATCATTATGTCCAACTATAAATTTGAAACATTGCAGCTCCACGTGGGGCAGGAGACCCCCGACCCGGCCACCGACGCCCGCGCCGTGCCGATCTACGCCACGACCTCTTACGTTTTCCGCAACTGCGCGCACGCCGCCGCCCGCTTCGGTTTGAGCGATAGCGGCAACATCTACGGCCGCCTCACCAACTCCACGCAGGAGGTCTTCGAGAAGCGCATCGCCGCGCTGGAAGGCGGCACGGCCGCTCTGGCCGTGGCCTCCGGCGCCGCCGCCATAACCTATACCATTCAGGCGCTGGCGCAGCAGGGCGACCACATCGTCGCCCAAAAGACGATCTACGGCGGCAGCTATAACCTGCTGGCCCACACCCTGCCGCAGTTCGGCGTCACCACCACCTTTGTGGACGCCCACGATCTGGCCGAGGTGGAGGCGGCCATTCAGCCCAACACCAAGGCCGTTTA
>CANQSW010000116.1 GCA_947626615.1 uncultured Peptococcaceae bacterium
GTGGAGGCGGTGCGCCGCAAGCCCATAGACCCGGAAAAGGAAGGCTTCGTCAACATGGTCGGCTTCATGCTGCTGCTGGGGCTGATGCTGGTGGTGACGTATTTCGATATCACAAGATTGATCGAATAACGGAGAGGTATTATGCCGGAGAGAAGAAAAACGCGCCGCATAATGGTGGGGGACGTGCCCATTGGCGGCGGCGCGCCTATCGTCATACAATCCATGACCAACACCGATACGGCGGACGCGGCGGCGACAGTCGACCAGATCAAACGTCTGGCGGCGGCGGGCTGCGCTCTGGTGCGGCTGACGGTGCCGGACGAGCGGGCGGCGGCCGCGCTGGCCGAGATCATACCGCAAAGCCCCGTGCCGCTTATCGCGGATATCCATTTTGACTATAAGCTGGCTCTGTTGGCGCTGGAGCAGGGCATAGCCGGGCTGCGTATCAACCCCGGCAACATCGGCGGGGCGGAGAACGTGCGCTCCAAGCCTACCTGGAGGCCAGGGAGGGCGACTTCACCGGCTACGCCCCGGCGGCGGCCGCGCTGGTGGAGAGCGCCCTGCGCGAGATCGCGCTGCTGGAGGCCGAGGATTTTTACGATATCAAAATTTCGCTGAAGGCTAGCAACGTGCCGCTGATGCTGGCGGCCTACCGCGAGCTGGCGCAAAAGGTGGATTATCCCTTCCACATCGGAGTAACGGAGGCCGGCACGCCGCGCCGGGGCAGCATCAAGTCCGCCGTGGGCATCGGGGCGCTGCTGGCCGAGGGCATCGGCGATACGCTGCGCGTATCATTGGCGGGCGACCCGTTGGAGGAGGTATTCGTCGCTAAAGAGATACTCCGCAGCCTGGGGCTTTATAACGAGGGCGTAAATTATATCGTCTGCCCCACCTGCGGCCGCACGAAGATAGACCTGCCGCGCATCGCGGCGGAGCTTGAGGCCCGCGTGGAGGCTTTGCCTATCGCCAAACCGCTGACGCTGGCGGTCATGGGCTGCGTCGTCAACGGCCCGGGCGAGGCCAGAGAGGCTGATTTCGGCCTGGCCGGGGGCGCGGGCGAGGGCGTGCTGTTCGCCAGGGGACAAGTCATCGGCAAATACCCGGAGGCTCAACTGGTGGACAAGCTGGTCGAGCTGATCGAGCAAAAAATATAAAAATCGTTTGGATCTGGGAGGAAAAAGCAATGAAAGCAAGCAAAATGCTCGCGCCCACGCTGCGCGAGGTGCCGGCAGAGGCCGAAATAGTCAGCCACAAGCTGATGTTAAGAGCCGGTATGATGCGTAAGGTGGCGTCCGGCGTATATACGTATCTGCCGCTGGCGTGGCGCTCTATCCGCAAGATCGAGCAGATAATCCGCGAGGAGATGGACGCTAAGGGCGGCCAGGAGCTGCTGATGCCGGCGGTGCAGCCGGCCGAGGTCTGGCAGGAGAGCGGGCGCTGGGGCGTCTACGGCGCGGAGCTTTGGCGCGTTAAGGACAGAAACGGCCGCGATTTCTGCCTTGGCCCCACGCACGAAGAAATGATCAGCCTGACGGTGCGCGGCGACGTGCGCTCCTATAAGCAGCTGCCGCTGCTGCTCTATCAAATTCAGACGAAATACCGCGACGAACGCCGCCCGCGCTTCGGGCTGATGCGCAGCCGCGAATTTATTATGAAGGATCTCTATTCCTTCGACGTGGACGAGGCCGGGCTGGACGAGAGCTACGCCAAGATGTACGACGCTTATTCCCGCGTCTTTGCCCGCTGCGGGCTGGATTTCCGCCCGGTGGAGGCGGATTCCGGCGCTATCGGCGGCAAGGGCAGCCACGAATTCATGGCGCTGGCCGAGGCGGGCGAGAGCGCTATCCGCTATTGCGATACCTGCGATTATGCCGCCACCGACGAGATCGCCGGGCGCGAGCCGCTGCCTGTGCCGGTGGAGGAAATGCTGCCGGTAGAAAAGGTGGATACGCCCAACTGCGGCACGGTGGAGGACGTGGCGAGATTTTTGAACGTGCCGACAAATCGTATCGTCAAAACGATGTATTACCGGGCGGACGACGAGCTGGTCATAGTGCTGATCCGCGGCGACCGCCGTATCAATGAGATCAAGCTGCAGGGGCTGCTGGGCTGCAACGAGCTGGCTCTGGCCGATAACGCGAGCATCGAGCAGGGCGGCGGCAAGGTCGGCTATCTGGGGCCGGTCGGCGTCGAAAATATCCGCATTTTGGCGGACGCCGAAGTGCCGCTCATGTATAACGTTATCGTCGGCGCCAACGACGGCGAACGACATCTTCTGAACGTGAACTTCAAGCGCGGCGATTTCCGTATCGACCAGGTGGCGGACCTGCGTTATCTGGAGGAGGGCGAACAATGCCCGCATTGCGGCGGTCATCTGAAGCTGGCGCGCGGTATCGAGGTGGGCCAGATATTCAAGCTGCACACCAAATACAGCGACAGCCTGCACGTCTATTATGCCGCCGAAGACGGCGCGGAACGCCCGATGGTCATGGGCTGCTACGGTATCGGCGTGGGGCGCACGCTGGCCGCGGTCATCGAGCAGAGCCATGACGACGACGGTATCATCTGGCCGGTGGCGGTGGCGCCCTATCACGTGGTGATAATCCCGGTGAACGACCGCGAGCCGGAGCTGACGGCGACGGCTGCAAAGCTCTATGACGAGATCGCGGCGGCCGGGCTGGAGGCCGTGCTGGACGACCGGGGCGAGCGCGCCGGCGTGAAGTTCAAAGACGCCGATCTGATCGGCTATCCCGTGCGGATAACCGTGGGCGCGAAGGCGCTGGCCCGGGGCTGCGTGGAGGTTAAGCTCCGCCGCAGCGGCGAGACGCAGGAGATCCCCGTGGAGCAGGTGACGGCCTGGCTGGGTGATTTCGTGCGGGCGGAGCTGGCGGCCAAATAAAGCCGCCGGCGAAAAAACTTTGCATTTGGGGGAAAAGTATGGATATGGCGCAGAAGGCGGGGCTGGCGGCCCGGCTGTTGACGGTGCGCTCCGAGGTGGCCAAAATCTTTCTGCCGCTCGCGGCGGCTCTGCCGGAGCGGATAGTTCCCGCTTCCAGCTGGCTGGAGCGCGAGCTGCTGCCCACGCTGGCGCTGCTGCCCGCGCTACATAACGCTGCCGCGGACGCGGCGCGGGCAGAAAAGCTGGCTCTGGCGCTGGAGCTGAGCTTTCTGGCCGGGCGGCTGCATGATAACGCGGCGGCGGCCGGCGTTTCCGGCCGGGCGATACTGGCGGGCGATTTTCTCTACGCCAGAAGCGCCCTCACGCTGACAGAATCTGGCTTCGACGCCTGGCTGGGCAAAGTGGGCCGCGTTTTGGCGCGGCGCAGCGAGGCCAGACGGGAACGCCTCGATTGGCGGGAGCGCGCCTTCGTGCCGGAGGAAGAAAAGCTGGCGGCCCTGCCGAAAGAAAACGCCGAGGGCGTCTCTTTGGCGGCGGCCATGGCGGCGGAGGCGGCTGGTCTGCCGCCGGAGGCTGCCGAGGCTTACGCCGGCTTCGGTTTTTATCTTGGCGTGCTGCAGGGCGTCTGCCTGAACGGTTACAGCCGGGGCGCGGCCTACCGCGAGGCGTATGCGCAGGCGGAGCAGGCGCTAGCGCGGCTTGCAGAGCCGCCGCGGCTGGCCGAAGCGGCGGAACGTCTGCTGCTCAGCCGTTTTGCGGCCGCCGGGCAGAACGTAAGGAGCCGGGACGTTGCGGCGCGCTAAGGCGGCGGCAGCCGCGGACGAATGGCAGCAATGGCTGAAACAGGAGCTTGGCCCGCTGGACGATTATCTGGCCGCGTCCATCGGTTCGGAAGACCCGCTGATACAAAGCGCGGCGCTGGGGCTCATCGAGGCGGGCGGCAAAAGGCTGCGCCCTTCTTTTGCCTATCTGGGCGGGCGCATCTTCGGGGCGGAGAGGCAGCAGATGCTGCCGCTGCTGGCCGCGCTGGAGCTGATACACACCGGCAGCCTGGTGCACGACGACGTTATCGACAAAGCGGCGCTGCGGCGCGGGCGGCCGACGGTCAGTTTTATCCACGGCAACGCGGCGGCGCTTTATACCGGCGATTTTCTGATCGGCCGGGCGCTGGAGCTGGTGGCGGTATACCAAAATCCGCGTATCGACCGCAGCATTAACCGCACAGTGCTGCAAATGTGCCGGGGCGAGCTGATGCAGGAGCATGATTTTTTCCGTCTCTCGCAGGGGGCGCTGGCCTATTTTTACCGCATACGCCGTAAAACGGCGCTGCTTTTTGCGGGCAGCCTGGAGTGCGGCGCGGCGCTGGCGGAGGCCGCGCCGGCGGATATCGACCGCTGCTGGCGGCTGGGCTATAATCTGGGGCTGGCGTTCCAGATAATCGACGACCTGCTGGACCTTTTGGCCGACGAGCAGACTATCGGCAAACCGGCGGGCAGCGATCTGCAGCAGGGCAA
>CANQSW010000117.1 GCA_947626615.1 uncultured Peptococcaceae bacterium
CCAAAGATATCGGCGTTTCCCGCGCCGAAGCGGGGGCGTATATCGAGGCGTATCTCGGCCGCTATGCCGGCGTTCGCCGTTATATGAGCGAAGTCGTGGAGGGCGGTAAAAAGCTGGGCTACGTCAAGACGCTGTGCGGGCGCAAGCGCTGGCTGCCGGATCTGCACAACCGTAACTTCAACCTGCGCAGCACGGCCGAGCGTACGGCCTTGAATACGCCGATACAGGGTACGGCGGCGGACATCATCAAGCTTGCCATGCTGCGGGCCGATAAAATGCTGCGCAAACAGGGTCTGCAAAGCCGTATGCTGCTGCAGGTGCACGACGAATTGATCTTCGACGTGCCGGAGGCCGAAGTGCCCGCCGTGGCCAAGCTGGTGCGCGAGGCCATGGAGGGCGCTGTCAAGCTCGACGTGCCGCTGGTCGTGGACGTCAAGGCGGGCGAAAACTGGTACGATATGCAGAAGATCTGACGCGGGGAGGAATGACGATGCCGGAATTGCCGGAGGTCGAGACTGTAAGACGCAGCTTGAGCGACAAGCTGACGCATAAAAAGATCGACAAGGTGGAGATATTCAGCGATAAGCTGCTGGCCGCGGGCGATATCCCGGCCTATGCCGCGCTGGCCGGGCAGGAGTTTACCGCGCTTGGCCGCCGGGGCAAATATCTTATTCTGGAGCTGGATAACGCGGCGCGGCTGGTGATACACCTGCGTATGACGGGCAAGCTGCTTTATCACGCGGCGGCGGAGCCGCGCCAAAAGCACGACCACGCGCGTTTTGCCTTTGCGGACGGCTCGGAGCTGGTGTATAACGACGTGCGGGCGTTCGGCCGCTTCTGGCTGACGGACGAGCCGGGGCTGGCGGCGATACACGGCCTGGCCACGCTGGGCCCAGAGCCGCTGGACGCTGATTTTTCCGCCGCCTATCTGACGGAGCGCCTGCGTCTCCACCCCAAGGCCAAGATCAAGGCCGTGCTGCTGGACCAAACGGTGGTGGCGGGGCTGGGCAACATTTATGCCGACGAGGTGTTGTTTGCCGCCGGCGTCCACCCGGAGCGCCCGGCAGCCGGCATAACCGAGGCCGAGGCGGCTCGTCTGGCCGCCGCCATGCGCGAGATATTGACGGAGGCCATCGCCAATCGCGGCACCACCTTCCACGATTACGTCGACGGCGACAACCGCCGCGGCGATTATCAGGCCATGCTCCGCGTTTTTCAAAAGCAGGGCGAGCCGTGCCCCAACTGCGGCCAGCCGATCGAGCGCGTGCGCGTGGCTGGGCGCAGCAGCTGCTTCTGCCCGCGCTGCCAGCCTTTCAAATAAAATAATAGCTTCAGCCCGGCCCAACTCATATACCAGGAAAGACGGTATGCCGATCTGGCGTGTGGGGTGGGGCTATGCTGGAGCTTTTTTGTTTTCTGCTGGCGTTGAACTTCGATTGCTTCCTTTGCGGGCTGGCGCTGGGCGTCACGGGGATACGCATCAGCACGCTGGCCGCGCTGCTGGTGGCCGGCTGCTCGGCGTTTTGCTTCGGCGCGGCGATGGCGCTGGGCGGCGGGCTTTTGGCCTGGCTGCCGGTGAGATTCCTGCACGATCTGGGCTTGGCGCTGCTGCTGCTTTTAACGCTCGGCTGGATCGTGAGCTTCTGCGCCAAAAAAAGCGAGCGGGGCCTCGCCGGGCTCTGGCGGCGGCCGGAAAAGCTGGACGCCAACGCCGATAAAACGCTCTCGGCGGTGGAGGCGCTGCTGCTGGCGCTGGCTCTGGCGCTGGATAATATCTCCGGCGGGCTGGCCTTCGGGCTGCTGGGGGAGAGGCCGGCGCTCTGGGCTGGGCTGGCCGCGGCGACGACGTTCCTGCTGCTGGCCGGGGCGAACGCGCTGGGGCGGGGCCTGCTGCGTGAGCTCAAACGCGATTAAATATTTTTTGCGCCTTTCCGTGTATACTTTAGCCGGGAGATTGTATTTGCCGGCGAAATCATGTATAATATTAGACAATATTACGGAGCGGGGAGGCGGCCGCATGACGGTCATCGGGCTGACGGGCAATATCGGCAGCGGCAAAACGACGGTCAGCCGCCTGCTGCAGGTGGAAAAGGGCTGCGTCTGTCTGGACGCCGATATCATCGGCCGCGTGGTGGCCGAACCCGGCGGCGAGGCCTACGGGCAGCTGCGCGAGGCGTTCGGCCCGGCGTATTTTCTGCCGGACGGCAGATTAGACCGCCCCAAAATGGCGGAGCTGGTCTTTCACAACAGCGGCCAGCTGGTCCGGCTCAATAATATTATCCACCCGGCGGTGCTGGCGGTGCTAAAGCGGCGGATCGCGGCCATTGCGGCAAGCGACCCTGCGCAAAATATCGTGGTGGAGGCGGCGCTGCTGATCGAGGCGGATTATCTTGATATTCTGGACGAGCTTTGGCTGGTCTGGGCGGACGACGCGGTGCGCTTAAAGCGCGTTATGCGGCGGGACGCCTGCTCGGCGGAGCAGGCTCTGGCGCGTATGAACAACCAGATGCCTCAGGCGGAAAAAGCCAAATATGCGCGCCGTATTTTGCATAATGATAGCGGTATAGAAGAGTTGCAGCACGAATTGGAGGAAATCTGGCAGGATTTTGCCAACAAAACATGACCAAAAGAAAAGAACGCAGCCGCCGCAGGCTAAGTCTGCGTAGGGTTTTGGCCGCGGCGCTGTTTATCGCGCTGCTGGTGCTGCTGTGGCAGCGCTGGCTGCCGTATCAGCTTTATCCCACGGAGTATTTCGACGAGATCGAGACCGCGGCGGCCGAGGCGGGAATCGACCCGTTTCTGGCGCTGGCCGTGGCCAAGGTGGAAAGCAACTTTCGGGCCGACGCGGTTTCTCCGGCGGGCGCGGTCGGCGTTATGCAGCTGATGCCGGAGACGGCCGAATGGCTGGCGGCCCAAGAGGGCGGGGATTTTTCGGAGGATCTGCTCTTGGATCCGGAATATAACATTCGCCAGGGCTGCCGTTATCTGCGGGAGCTGTTGGAATATTGGCAATGGGACGTCTGCCTGGCCGTGGCCTCGTATAACGCGGGGCAGAACCGGGTGGCGGCCTGGCTGGACGAGGGCGTTTGGGACGGCACGGCGGCCAACGCGGCGCAGATACCCTACGCGGAAACGCGCGATTACGTCGGCCGTATTTTGCAGGTGTACGAGCAGTATCACAAACTATATTAGCAGGGACGAGGGGAGCATTATGGCGGCAAAAATCAAACTGATAGATTCTCTGGCCGAGGTGGACGCGCTGCAGGCGCAAGGGCGGTGCATACAATCGGCCACGCCGGAGGAGATCATCGCCGGGGCCACCAGCGATATTTATTTCATCAAAACGCAGGAGATATTGCGCCGTATCGGGCGGGACGATTGCCAGGTGACGGCGGAGATATTCGCCAGAAAGCCCGGCATATTCGTCGGTATCGAGGAGGTGCTGGGTCTGCTGCAAGACGCGCCGGTGGAGGTTTGGGCGCAGCCGGAGGGCAGCGAGATCGTGCCGAAGCGGACGCTTTGCCGCATCAAGGGGCGCTATGCGGATTTCGGCGTTTATGAGACGGCGATCCTCGGTATGCTGGCCAGCGCCAGCGGCTGGGCTACCGCCGCGCACGAGATCAAGGCCGCCTGCCCGGATAAGCCCGTCGGCTGCTTCGGGGCGCGGCATATCCACCCGGCCGTCGCGCCGGTAATGGAGCGGGCCGCCGTGCTGGGCGGCTGCGATTCCTGCAGCTGCGTGCTGGGGGCCAAGCTGCTGGGGCAATATCCCGCCGGCACCACGCCGCACGCGCTGTTCCTCACCGTCGGCGATACCGTGGCGGCGGCCGAGGCCTACGATAAATATATGCCTGAGGGCGCGGCGCGCACTATCCTGGTCGATACGTTCAAGGACGAGATCGAAGAAGCGCTGCGGCTGGCCGAGGCTATGGGCAGCCGGCTGGAGGGCGTGCGTCTGGACACGCCGGCGGAGAGGGGCGGCGTCACCGCCGGCTTGATCGCGGAGCTGCGCCAGCGGCTGGATATGGCGGGCTTTGCAAACGTGAAGATATTTGCCACCGGCGGCTTAACGCCGGATCGCATCAGGGAGCTGGCCGCCGCCGGGGCGGACGCCTTCGGCGTGGGCAGCTATATTTCCGGCGCGCCCGCTATCGACATGACGCTGGACTTAAAAGAGGTGGACGGCAAGCCGGTGGCCAAGCGCGGACGCATACCCGGCGAAACGCCGAACCCGCTGCTGCAAAAAATGAAGTGATAATTAAGAAAATTTTCTGTCAGCAAAAGAGGCACGGCCCATTTTGGGTTGAAGTGGTAAAAAGATGGTAGACACGAAAGTGCCTACCATCTTTTTGTGCTAAAATAAGGGAAAGGGGTGAAATAT
>CANQSW010000118.1 GCA_947626615.1 uncultured Peptococcaceae bacterium
TATCCTGCCTTTTAGCGGCGAAATACCGGGCGATGACCACCACCGCGCCGCTGGATATGCCGGCGAAGATGCCCACCGTCAGGCTGATGACGGTGGCGGTGCAGCCGACCGCGGCCAGCGCCGCCTTGCCGACGAAGCGCCCGACCACGATAGAATCCACCGTATTATAAAGCTGCTGGAACAGCGTGCCGAACCACAGCGGAAAAAACAGCGCCAGCAGCTGCCGCCAGATCACGCCCTGGGTGGCGTCCACCGGCGCGTCGGAAATACGCAACAATGCCTTCTCCCCTCTTTGTTATACCGCGTAAAAAGCCGCCTCCGGCCGGAAGGCGGCTTTTGCTTTTTGGCTTATTCGCTTATTTGATATCGCCGTGCTTTTCGGCAAACTTCTCGCGGATATGGTTCTGGCCGTCCACCAGCACCACGGTGGGGGTAAAGCTCTTGGCCTCCTCCTCCGACATCACCGCGTAGGCCATGATGATAGCGATATCGCCGGGCTGCACCATCCGCGCCGCCGAACCGTTCAGGCAGATAACGCCCGAGCCGGCCGGGCCGGGGATAGCATAAGTGACCAGCCGCGCGCCGTTGTTGTTATCCACCACGTGCACCTGCTCGTTGGGGAGGATACCGGCCGCCGCCATCAGATCGGCGTCTATCGTGATGCTGCCCACGTAGTTCAGATCCGCCTGGGTCACCGTCACTCTGTGCAGTTTCGCTTTCAGCATCGTCAGCTGCATTTTCTTTCCCTCCGCGCCAAAAAATGCGCCAAAATCCGGCCTTGCCGGCCAGACAACTCCATATTAAAACTAGTATACACTATTTTTTACAAAATGCAAGCCCCTGCGGCGATTTATTTCCGCGCCCGGCTATGGTAATATTTTGACCTGCAGCCCGGCCAAAACGCGCAGCGTTGCCGCGTGCAGCCCGGCGTCAAAAGACGCGGTGGCGCGGCTATCCACGATGATCTCGGCCTCCGGCTGCGCCGTCTTTGCCAGCACGGCGTTGGCCAAAACGCAAATGTTGCTGACCAGCCCGCAGAGCTCGATCGACGCATAGCGCTGCTCGCAGAGATATTCAAACAGCGCGCAAGAACCGAAAGCCGGCTTTTCGAAGGCGCGGCTATCCTCCAGCGCCCGGCCCGTTTGGCCGTAGAGCCGCCAGCCCTCGCTGCCGCGGATACAATGCGGCACGGGCAGGTTGCGCCCCTCCTGCGTTTGCAGATAATTCGCGCCGTGGGTGTCCAGCGTCAGCACCACGTCGTCGCCCGCCTGCTGATAGGCCGCCACCTTGGCCGCGATGATATCGTCCAGCCGCTCCGCCCCGGCAAAGCCCAGCGCGCCGTCCACGAAATCCTTCTGATAGTCCACCACGATCAAAAGCCTTTTCATCGCCAAGCCCTCCGCAGCTCACTCGTCCGGCCCGAGCAGGATATTGTCGATCAGCCGCGTCGTCTTAAAGCGCACGGCCAGCGCCAGCATGACCTGCCCCTCCGGGCGGCTCACCGGCTGCATCGTCAGCGCGTCCACGATCTCCACGTATTCGATATCGGCCAGAGACGCGGTCTGGATATGCGCCCGCACCGCCGCCTTGATGACCTCGGCATCGCGCTCGCCCGCGTCGTAGAGCTTTTTGGCGGCCTGCAGGCTTTGGTTCAGCACCAGCGCCTGCTTACGACATTCCTCGTCCAGATAGACGTTACGCGAGCTTTTAGCCAGCCCGTCCGCCTCGCGCACGATGGGCACGCCGTTGATCTTGACCGGCATATTGAAATCGCGCGCCAGCTTCTTCAAGACCGCCAGCTGCTGGCCGTCTTTCTGGCCGAAATAGGCGTTCGTGGGCTGCACCAGGTTGAACAGCTTGGTGATGACCACGCAGACCCCCTGAAAATGCCCCGGGCGGCTCGCGCCGCAGAGCGTCTCGGTCACGCCCGTCAGGTTGATCGAGGCGGCGAACCCCTCCGGATACATATCGGCCGGCTCGGGCGCAAAAACGTAATCCACGCCCACAGAGGCGGCCTTGGCCACGTCGCCCGCCAGATCGCGGGGATAAGTCGCCAGATCCTCGTTCGCCCCAAACTGAATGGGGTTTACGAATACGCTCATCACGGTGAGGTCGTTTTCAGCCACCGAACGCTTGGCCAGCGCCAGATGCCCCTCGTGCAGATAACCCATAGTCGGCACCAGACCCACCTTTTTGCCCTCGGCCCGCCAGCGGCGGCCCAGCTCCTGCATTTCTGCCACGGTTTTGATAACTTCCATATGCGTTTTTCCCCCTATACGTTCAACGTAAAGTCTGACGCCCGCTTTTTCCGCCTCCGGCAAACGGGCATAGCAAGCGGCCGCCCGCTCGCCGTCCGGCAGCGCCAGCTCCGGCGAAAGATCGAGCAGCGGCGCTAAAACGAACGCTCTGTTCTTCATCTCTCTATGGGGAATTGTAAGCCTTTCGGACTGAAAAGTCAATTCATCATAGAGCAAAATATCGATATCCAGCACCCGCGGCCCCCAAAAAACCGTGGGCAGCCGGCCGGCCGCCTCCTCCAACCGCTTTACGGCGGCCAAAAGCTCCGCCGGGGCAAGGTCGGTCGCCGCCAGCAGCGCCTGATTCAGAAAATCCGGCTGCGCCACGCCGCCCCAGGGCGCGGTCTGATACAGCGGCGAGGCCGCCAGCACCTCGACGCCGAATTCCGGCAGCCGCCGCACGGCATAGCGCAGGTTGGCGGCCCGGTCGCCCAGGTTGCTGCCCAAGCCGAGATAGACCCGGTGGCTAAACGCCATAATCCGCCGCCTCCCGCTCGATCTCCAGCACCACGGGGAGGTTTATCCCCGGCGCGAGCGGCGCTGCCGTTTTCTCCAGCCGCACGCCGACGCGCTGCACCGGCTCGTTTTGCAGCACGGCCGCCGCTACGGCCGCCGCCAGGCTCTCCAGCAGATCGTGATGTTCGCCCAGCATGACCTCGCTTATCTGCGCGTAGACCTCGGCGTAGTTCACGGTGTCCGCCAGAGCATCGCTCTCCGCCGCCAAAAACGTGTCCAGCCAGAGCGTCACCGTCACTTTGAATTCCTGCGGCGTCTGCTTTTCCTGCTCCAGCAGGCCGTGCCGCGCCATAAATTTCAACTCCGGCAGAATGATCTTATCCAGACGTGCCATTTCGTTATACATAGCTTTCTCCTCAATAGCGCTTGAGCGCCCGGCAGACGGCCAGAACGTCCTGCGCGGCAGGCACGTCGTGCACCCGCACCAACGCCGCCCCGGCCAGCGCCGCCGCCGCCGTGGTGGCCGCCGTGGCGTATTCCCTTGCCTCCACCGGCCGGCCCGTCAACAGCCCCAGCGTAGATTTGCGGCTGACCGCCGCCAGCAGCGGCTGCCCCAGCACGCGCAGCCCCGCCAGCTCCGCCAATATCGCCATATTCTGCTCCGGCGTTTTGCCAAAGCCAAAGCCGATATCATAGATAAGCTGGCTCTCCGCCAGCCCCGCCGCCAGCGCGATAGCCCGGCTGCGCCGGAAGAAGGCCGCCGCGTCGCTCAAAACATCTGTCTCCGGCGCGCCCTCGCCCGCCGCAAAGGCCCGCTCCGCCCGCGGCTGCTCGCGGTTGAACATAACGACGACCGGGCAGCCGTGTTTAGCCGCCAGCCCAGCCATTTCCCGCGCCGGGTCGCCGGGATATTGCAGCCCCCAGATATCGTTGATGATATCCGCGCCAGCCTCCAGCGCCGCCCGCGCCACGTTCGGCTTATACGTGTCGATAGATATGACCGCGTCCGTTTCGGCCTTCAGCCGCCGGATCACCGGCACGACGCGGGCGATCTCCTCGTCCTCGCCGATCTGCCTGTGCCCCGGCCGGGTGGATTCGCCGCCCACGTCCAGCAGCAGCACGCCCGCCGCCAGCATGGCCTTGGCATGGGCCACGGCGCTGTCCGCGTCCAGATAAGCCCCGCCGTCGGAAAAAGAATCCGGCGTGACGTTCAGAATACCCATAACGGCGCAATCCGTGCTTAACTCCAGAGCGCGGCCGTGTGGTAGCTCCAGCCGCCAGCTTTCCCGCGCGATGCCCGCGAGCGCCCGCTCGATCTCCGCCGCCAGCAGCGGCAGGCCGAACTGCTGTCGCTTCAGCCCCGCCGCGATCAGCTCGTATTGCCGGGCCGTGGCCAGCATGACCGCCGCCGCGAACTCCGGCCCGCCCCGTATCGTCTGCGGGTGGACGGCACATTCCGCGCCCTTGCTCAAAAATTCCTGCTTTAATATGTTGGCCGCCGGCGGCGCAAGATTTTCCGCCCGGAAGGCGTAAAAATCGCCCTTGGCGGCCATCAGCCCGGCGGCATATGGGCCGAC
>CANQSW010000119.1 GCA_947626615.1 uncultured Peptococcaceae bacterium
CAAGCCGGACATCATTCTGATGGACGAACCCTCTATGGGCCTCTCTCCGCTGTTTGTAACGGAAATTTTCGATATCATACAGGAGATCAATAAGGCCGGCACCACGGTGCTGATCGTGGAGCAGAACGCCAAAAAGGTGCTTTCAATGGCCGACCGCGCCTACGTGCTGGAAACGGGCAACATTATCCTTTCCGGCCCGGCGCAGGAGCTGATGAATAACGATTCCGTCAAAAAAGCGTATCTCGGTGAGTAATATCGACTTAGGGGTGATGCGTTTATGGCAAACGAACAGGAGCATGATAATTTCTGTATCACGATCGAACGCGGCTTTGGCAGCGGCGGCAAGACTATCGGCATGATGCTGGCAAAAAGGCTGGGCGTCGAATACTATGACCGCGATCTTTCCCGTCTTAGCTCAGAGTTCAGCGGCATCAACGAGCGGTTGTTCGTGCAGTTCGACGAGAACGTGAAGAGCCGTCTGTTCCGCAAATTCAGCAAGGCGGATCTTGAGGCCATACTTTCGCCCGACGACGAAAAATTCGTCTCCGACGACAATCTGTTCCGCCTGCAGGCCAAGGTTATCGGCGATCTGGCCAAGCGCGAAAACTGTATCATCATCGGCCGCTGCTCCGGCTTCGTGCTGCGCGGCAAGGCCAATCTGCTGCGGCTGTTCGTGTACGCGCCGCTGCCCGTCTGCACCGAAAACGTGCAGGAGCGCTACGGCGTCACGCCCTCCGAGGCGCGCCGTCTGGTGACGCAGACGGACGTGAACCGCAGCAGCTATTTCAAATACTACACGGGCGGGCTGCATTGGCACGACGCCCGCAACTATGACCTTTGTATCAACACCGCTGAGATCAGCTTTGAAAAAGCGGTGGAGCTGGTGCTGGCGGTAATGCGTATCCGCGGTATGCTGCATGATTGAGCAGACGGCGGCGCGAATAACTACGATGAATACGGTGAATACGATAATCTGTGAGATCTGCCCTCGTCGCTGCCAGGGCAGGCGCGCTTTCAGCGCGCCGCCGGGAGCGGGCGAGGGCGTTTGCCGTATGGGGCGGCTGCCAGTGGTGGCCCGTGCGGCGGCGCATTTCGGCGAGGAGCCCTGCATCAGCGGGAAGCGGGGCAGCGGCGCGGTGTTTTTCTCCGGCTGCCCGCTGGGCTGCGTTTTCTGCCAGAACGACGTTATCAGCCGGGGCTGCTTCGGCGAGGAGATCAGCGTGGAGCGTCTGCGCGACATCTTCTGGGAGCTTTGCCGTCAGGGCGTGCACAATATCAATCTGGTGACGCCCACGCATTTTGCCGAGGCGATCGCCGCAGCGCTGGAGGGCGCGCCGCCTCTGCCCGTCGTTTACAACACCAGCGGCTACGACAGGGTGGAGACGCTGCGTGAGCTGGCCGGCAAGATCCAGATATATCTGCCGGATTTCAAATACGCCACGCCGGAGCTGGCTCTGCGCTATTCCCGCGCGGCCAATTACCCGGAGGCGGCCGCGGCGGCGATACTGGAGATGTTCCGGCAGGTGGGGCCGTATAAAATGGGGGCGGACGGCCTGCTGCAAAGCGGCGTGTTGATACGGCATCTGGTGCTGCCCGGCGCTTTGGACAACACCCGGCGCGTCATCGACTGGCTGACGGAGCATTTCCGCCCCGGCGACGTTTTGTTCAGCCTGATGGGGCAATACACGCCCTGCGGCAATCTTGCCGGCTGCCCGGAGCTGCGGCGGCCCGTTTCGGCGGCGGAATACGCCGAGGCGGAGGCGTATCTCTGGGCCAGCGGCTGGGAGGACGGCTACGTGCAGGAGCCGGAAGCCGCCGGCACGGAATTTATCCCGGCGTTCGATCTGACGGGCGTTAAGCCGGCCGGACGATAAATTTTGGCAAAACTCTGGCATTTGCGCGGCAGGTGCATTATAATAAGACCGAAAGCTGGCGGGGAGGCAAGATAAATGGAATTATCCGAAGCGTTGAAAATGATCGAGCCGGCGTCGTCCGAGGCATACGACGCGGCTTATCAGCATTGGAAGAGCCTGGGCAAGCCCCTGTATAGTCTGGGGCTGCTGGAGGCGGACGTCTGCCGTATCGCGGCCATGCGCGGCACGCCGGCGGTGACGCTCGCCAAGCCGGGGCTAATCATCATGTGTGCCGATAACGGCGTGGTGGCCGAGGGCGTCAGCCAGGTGGGGCAGGAGGCGACCACCTCCGTTACCGAAAACTTCACCCACCGCGGCTCCTGCGTCACGATAATGGCCGATTACGCCGGTGTGGACATCTTCCCGGTGGATATCGGCGTCAACCACATATTTAACAATCCCGGTATCATCGACCGCAAGATAGCTATGGGCACGAAGAACATGACGCAGGGCCCGGCGATGACGCGGGCCGAGGCCGAGCGGGCGCTTGCCGTCGGTATCGACATGGCGGGGCAGCTGGCCGCCGCGGGCTATGATATCCTCGCGACCGGAGAGATGGGTATCGGCAACACCACTACCAGCAGCGCCGTTTTGAGCGTTCTGCTCCATGAGCCGGCGGAGAAAATGACGGGCAAAGGCTCCGGCCTCACCCGGGCCGGTATGCAGCGCAAGATAGGCGCGATCAAGCGGGCGGTAGAAGTGAATAAGCCCGACCCCGACGACGCGCTGGACGTTCTGGCCAAGGTGGGCGGCTTTGATATTGCCGGTATGGCGGGCGTTTTTCTGGGCGGCGCGGCTTTTCATCTGCCGGTGCTGATCGACGGCGTGATCTCGGCCACGGCGGCGCTGGTGGCCAAACGCATCTGCCCGGCGGCCGGCGATTATATGCTGGCCAGCCATTGCTCCAAAGAACCGGCGGGGCAGCTGGTGCTGCAGGCGCTGGGTCTGCGCGCGCCGCTGCAGGCGGATATGTGTCTGGGCGAGGGCACGGGCGCGGTGGCTTATCTGCCGGTGCTGCGGCTGGGGCTGGCCGTGTATAACGAAATGGGAACTTACGCCGACGCCCGGCTGGCGGATTATACGGAACTGGAAGAAAAGATCTGACGGCGGAGGGCGTTATGCTTGCATTGGTGCTGGGCGGCGCGGCCAGCGGCAAATCTGAATACGCGGAGGCTCTGGCCATGCGGCTTTCTGCCCGGCGCTATTATATCGCCACCATGCAGGCGGACGACGCGGAAAGCGGCCGCCGGGTGGCGCGTCACCGCCAAATGCGGGACGGCAAGGGCTTCGTGACGGTGGAGCGCGCGCTCGATCTGGCCGGGCTGCGGCTGGCCGAGGGCGGCGCGGTGGGCCTGCTGGAATGTGCCTCCACGCTGCTTGGCAACGAGCTTTCCCTGCCGGGCGGCGCGGGAGCGGAGGCCGTGCCCGCGATATTGGCGGGGATAGATAACCTGCTGGCGGCGGGGCTCGACCTCGTGGTCGTCTCCAACGACGTTTTCGGCGCCGGCTCCGCGGCCACGCCGGAAATGCGCACGTATATGCGGTGTCTGGGGCGGCTGAATCAGGCTGTGGCGGCGCGGGCGGACCTCGTCGTCGAGGTCTGCTGCGGGCTGCCCGTTTATCATAAGGGAAAGGCGGAGCAAGTTTGATGAACGTCTGGAGGAGTATGCTGGTGGCGCTGGGGCTTTATACCAAGCTGCCTGTGCCGCAGGTGCAGTGGACGCGCCGGAACATGGCGTATGCGCTGGCGTTTTTCCCGCTGGCCGGGCTGCTGGTGAGCTTCTGCCTGCTGTTTTGGTGCTGCACGCTGCTGCCGGTGCTGGTCACGGGCGGCATACATCTGGACGGCTTCTGCGACGTGGCGGACGCTTTGGCCTCCTGGCAGGAGCCGGAGCGGCGGCTGGAGATCCTGCACGATTCGCACGCCGGCGCGTTTGCCGTCATCAGTCTGGCCTGTTATCTGCTGGCGTATTTCGCCGTGTGGACGGAGATCCGCCTGAACACGGCGGCCTGCCTCTGGGCGGCGCTGGTGTTCCCGCTCTGCCGCACGCTTTCCGGCTTGGGGATCGCCAACCTGCGCTGCGCCAAAAGCAGCGGACTGGTGGCCACTTTTTCCGGCAACGCGGAGCGCGACAAGGTGACGGCGGCTTTGCTGGGCTGGCTGCTGCTGCTGGCCGGGCTGCTGTTCGGCGTGAGCCATTTGGCCGCGCCGCTGGGGCTTTTGCTGGCGGCCGGCTGCTTCTGGCTGTTCCGCCGGGTGTCGTATCGCGATTTCGGCGGCATCAACGGCGATCTGGCGGGCTGGTTTTTGCAGCTGCTGGAGTTAGCTTGGCTGATATTGCTGCTGGCGCTGCAAAAGTTACAGATCATGTAGCCTTGGCGGCCGGTATCATATAGGGAGGAAGCTATGTATTTG
>CANQSW010000120.1 GCA_947626615.1 uncultured Peptococcaceae bacterium
TCATGCCCTGGCAGATGCCGATGTTGATGGCGTTGGGCAGCCGCTCCGCCTTCATGACGATGCCGATGGCCGCCAGGGCCAGATCCCCGTGGGCGGCCATGAGGGCGTTCAAAAACACGTTGGCCACGTCAAAAAGGGCGTTGAGCAGCGCCGAGGGCACCCCCACGGCAAAGACGGCCTTCCGGTCCTCCGGCCGGACGGAGCGGGCCAGGGAGAGACTCATGCTGAGGGGCGCGGTCCCGGAGACCTTTTTGACCATGATGAGCATATAGACGCAGGCGGCCACGTTGGAGATCAGGGTGGCCAGGGCCGCGCCGAAGACCTCCCAGCCCTCCGGCAGCAGCACGCGGTCTCCGACGGTGATGTTGTTCGGATTGTTTATCTGGGGGTTGGCGGCCAGCAGCTCCTGCAAACTGCACCCGTGGTTTTGGGCGATGGACCAAAGGCTGTCGCCCGGTTGGATTATGTGGTAATTCATGGTTTGCCTCCTTTTGCCTCTCGCTTGGTATATAGTAGTTTATCAAGCAGATCGCGGAAAGGTGACTGCGAGTCTGGCCGAAATTGCCGGCCCTGCCAAGAAATTTTGCCGCAAAAGGTATTTTTATTTGCAAAAAAATGTGATATGCTGTATAATGTCTTGTGTATGGCAAACCGAAGCCCGCGCCTAACCTGGTTTTGGCCGGGTCGCCGTATGGATAGCTGTTAAGAGGTTGATATTATGAACAAGCATGAGCGTATCTATCAGACCGCCAATCAGCTGGCGGAGCAGATCAAAGCCTCGCCGGAATACGCCCGCTATATGACTGCCAAAGAGCGCCTGCTGCACGATCCGATAAACCGCAATCTGCTGCGCGATCTCCGCGATAAGCAGCTGGATCTGGAGGATAGTCTGGACGCCGACGAGGAATATTCCAAGCAGGAGGAGTTCCTGAACGATATGCTGATGTCGGTGGCCTTAAACCCCGTGGTCAACGATTTTCTGAACGCGGAATATAATTTCGGCCGCATTATCGAGCAGTTGGGCGAGATATTCCAGCAGATCTTCCCAGAAGACGATATCCTCGACGAGGAGGAAGCGGCCGCGGCGGCCGCGGACGCCCCGCCGGACAGCTCCGGCCGCGAGGATACGACCTACATAAACTGAGGGAAAAGCCATGATGGAGAAAACGACCGCTCAACCCCTGGCCGCCTTAAAGCCCAATTCGGTGCAGCGTATGACCAGGCAGCGCCAGGCGATAATCAAAATGCTGGCTTCCACCAAAGAGCACCCGACGGCGGAGGAGATCTACGCCAAGGTGCGCGAGGAGCTGCCGGATATCAGCATCGGCACGGTCTATCGCAATCTGCAGATATTGCAGGCCGACGGACTGGTGCAGGAGATAGCGCTGGGGCGCTCCGGCGCCAGGTTCGACGCGAACCGTGAGCCGCACAGTCACTTCTTCTGCCAGAAGTGCGGCAGGGTCTATGATATCCCGGCATATACAGCGCCGCTGGATACGGATATAGCACGGCAAATACCCGGCAGGCTGCTAAGCCAGCGCACCGATTTCTTCGGCGTTTGCGAGGGCTGTCTGAAGCAGGCCGGCGACGATTAAAACAATAAAACTTAACTTGTCTGGAGGAAATTGCAACTATGACGATTATGGGAATGCGTGAATGGTTTCACAAAAACAGAGTGATCATGCTGGCCGTGTTTGTTCTGCTGCTGGTGGGCATTTTGATCTCTTACGGCCGCTTTGGCAGAAGCACTACCTACACCGAGGCGGATTACGAGCAGCTCGTGGCCCAGGCCAGAGAAGCCTACGAAGCTAACCCCAGCGACCCTGCGACGGTGCAGGCCCTGGCCAGCGCTTTGGGCGAATACGCCGAGTATTTGAACGATAACGACGCCGACCAGGAGACTGTTAAGGCGACCGACGACGAGGCGCTGAAATATTATAACGAATATTACGGCCTGATGGTCATGGAGGCTACCGACGCTTATCAGGCCAACCAGAACTACGGCAACGCCTATATGGTCGCCTCTTATCTGCAGCAGCGGGCGCAGGTGCAGAACTATATGGACGGCATGGACGGCCAGGCGCTGCTCGACCAGTCTAACAGATGGATGATAACAGCCATGACTCACCGCGTGGACGAGCTGAACACGGAGCTGACGGAACAGGCAAACGATCCCGCCATTTTGGCCGACTTGGCCGACGCGACCGCGGCGCTGGGCTATTATCAGCATGAAGAAGATTCTGAGTATAATGTCAACGAGGATTACTGGGCTGCCGTCGAGCTTTGCGAGCAAGCTATCGCCAACTGCGGCGCGGACGTTGAACCGGCGGTGAAGGCCGGCTATTACCAGCAGGCCGCCGGCTATGCCGCCAGCGCCGGCAACAACGTGCAGGCCGAGGAATATTACCGCGCATCGCTTGAGACCGCGCCCACCGATTATAACGCCAATATCGCGCTGGCCTCCTTCCTGCTGAACGAGAGCCGCTACGACGAGACTATCCAGGTGCTGACGGATTACCGCGCGACGCTTTCCGCCGACGATGAGAACGCCGCTTCTATCGACAGCAGCATCGAATACGTTCAGTCGCTGAAAGAAGCGGCCGAAAATCCCGATGACGACGCTGCCGCCGACGACACGGCGGACGACGCCAACTGAGACGCTTGAACTGAACGCTAGAGTGCGCTGCGCCTTCGGGCGCTTCGCACTCTTTTTGTGAGGAATACCGATGCAAAACATAGTGGCAATGCTGTTGGCCGAGCAGGACGCTGCCTACCGTGATTTTAACGCTGCGCTGCTGCCGACTCTACCAAAAGAGCGGCAGATCGGCGTACGGCTGCCGGTGCTGCGCCGGCTGGCCAAAGAGATCGCCGCCGACCCGGAATTGCGGCTGGCGTTTATGGCGCGGCTGCCGCATTATTATCTGGAGGAAAACACGCTGCACGCCTTTTTGCTCATGCAGGAGAAGGACTGGCCGCGGCTTTTGGCGGAGCTGGAGCGCTTTTTGCCCTATATCGACAACTGGGCCACCTGCGACGCGCTGCGGCCGCGCCGGTTTGAGGGCAGGCAGGCGGAGCTGCTGCCGCGCGTTCGCCGCTGGCTCAACTCCGATCACGCCTACACGGTGCGCTTCGGCCTGAACACGCTGCAAAATTTTTATCTTGGCGACGCTTTTTCGCCGGAGCTGACGGCTCTGGCGGCCGCGGTCGCACACGAGGATTATTACGTTAAAATGGCGGCGGCCTGGTATTTCGCCACCGCGCTGGCCAAGCGCTACGACGCTGTGCTGCCTTATATCGAGCAGGGCCGGCTGGACGTGTGGACGCATAATAAGACTATCCAGAAGGCTATCGAGAGCCGCCGTCTCACGCCGGAGCAAAAGGCGTATCTGCGCACGCTGAAAAGGCCGAACAAATAATATTCCCGGAGAGTTTCACAGGATCCATGATGAAAAAGCTGCTGCAATTTGTCAAGCATGACGCCGTGCTGGCCGTATCCTGCCTGCTGGCGCTGCTTTCGGCGATATTCGTGCCGCCCGGCGCGGCTTATTTGGGCTATATAGATTTCCGCACGCTGGCGATACTTTTTTCGCTGATGGCCGTAATGGCCGGGCTGAAAGAGCAGGGCGTTTTCCGCCGTCTGGCCGCCCGCCTGCTGGAGCGGGTGCATACGGTGCGGGGGCTCACGCTCACGTTTATCCTGCTCTGCTATTTTTGCTCCATGCTGATAACCAACGACGTGGCGCTGCTCACGTTCGTGCCGTTTTCTATCGTGACGCTGAAGCTGGCCGGCGAGGAAAAGCGCCTGATCTATACCGTCGTGTTGGAAACTGCGGCCGCCAACCTCGGCAGTATGCTGACGCCAATCGGCAACCCGCAGAACCTTTATATTTTTTCCAGCTATAACATGAGCGCGGCGGATTTCTTCTTCACGATCGACCCATACGCCACGCTTTCGCTGGCGCTGCTGCTGCTGGCCGCTCTGCTCGCGCCGGCCGAGCCGCTGACGGTGAAGCGGGAAAAGCCTGCGCCGCTCGGGCAAAAGCGGCTGCTCTGGCTGTACGCCGTGCTGTTCGTTCTCGCGCTGGCCTGCGTGTTTCGTCTGCTGCCGTATTATGTTTTGCTGCCGCTGGTGCTGGCCGCTCTGCTGCTGGCGGACCGCCAGGCGCTG
>CANQSW010000121.1 GCA_947626615.1 uncultured Peptococcaceae bacterium
GCTAAGCAGGTCTATTACTTCTCCATGGAATTTCTGATCGGCCGCCTGCTGCAAAATTATCTGTTGAACCTTGGCGTGCTGGAGCAGGTAAAGGCCGGTCTCTATCAGCTGGGCGAGGATCTGGACGAGCTTTGCGAGTGCGAGCGCGATCCGGGGCTTGGCAACGGCGGCCTGGGGCGGCTCGCGGCCTGTTTCCTGGATTCTCTGGCCTGTCTGGGGCTGGCCGGGCAGGGCATGGGTATCCGCTACCGCTACGGCCTGTTCCGCCAGCGTATCGTGGACGGCGCGCAGCAGGAGGAGCCGGACGATTGGCTGGAAATGGGCTTTCCGTGGGAGGTCTGCCGGCAGGAGGACGCGGTGGAGGTGTTTTTCGGCGGCGAGGTGCAGCGGCAGTATCGCGACGGCCGGCTGTTCTTTCGGCAGCAGGGCTATAAGGCGGTGCGCGCCGTGCCCTACGACGTGCCGATCGTGGGCTTTCGCGGGCAGACGGTGAACCGGCTGCGGCTGTGGTCGGCTCAGCCCGTGCAGGAGAAGCTCGATCTGGCCGCCTTCAACCGGGGCGATTACAGCGCCGCCATGCGCGACCACAACGAGGCCGAGGCCATAACCTGCATTTTATATCCGGACGACAGCAGCGACGCGGGCAAGGCCCTGCGGCTGAAGCAGGAATATTTCTTCACGTCGGCCGGGCTGCAATCTATCGTCAAGCAGTATAAGGAGCAGTTCGGCAGCGCCGCCTGGGGCAAGTTCCCCGAGCGCGTGGCCGTGCATATCAACGACACCCACCCGGCGTTGGCCGTGCCGGAGCTGATGCGCCTTTTGATCGACGGCGAGGACGTAGGCTGGGACGAGGCCTGGCGGATAACCTGCCGCACGATCTCCTACACCAACCACACCGTGCTGCCGGAGGCGCTGGAAAAATGGTCGATCGACCTGATGCGCTCTCTGCTGCCGCGCGTGTATATGATCATCGAGGAGATAGACCGCCGCTACCGCGAGAGCCTGGCCGCAGAAGGCCCCGGCCGGCAGGAGCGGCTGAAAAACACCGCCGTGCTGTGGGACGGTCAGGTGCGTATGGCCAACCTGGCGGTCATCGGCAGCCACGCGGTAAACGGCGTGGCGGAGCTGCACACCGAGATATTAAAGCACGACGTGCTGCGTGATTTTTACCAGCTGACGCCGGAGAAATTCCGCAACAAGACCAACGGCGTCAGCCACCGCCGCTTTCTGCTGGCGGCAAATCCCGGCCTGGCCAAGCTGATAACCAACGCCATCGGCCCGGCCTGGCAGCAGAACGCCGCCGAGCTGGAGCATTTGGCCCCGTTTGCGGTCGACGCGGCTTTTCAGCAGGATTTTGCGGCCGTAAAGCGGCAAAACAAGGAGCGGCTAGCGGCCTACGTCAAGCAGACGGCCGGTATCACGCTCGATCCGGACGCCGTGTTCGATGTGCAGGTGAAGCGCATACACGCCTACAAGCGCCAGCTGCTGAACGTGTTCAAGATCATGCAGCTTTATAACCAGCTGCACGAGGATAAGGCGGCGGCTATCGCCCCCACCTGTTTCATCTTTGCCGGCAAGGCCGCGCAGGGCTATGTTTTCGCCAAAGAGGTGGTGCGGCTGATCTGCAGCGTGGCGGAGCTGGTGAATAACGACCCGGTCTGCCGGGGCCGCCTGCAGGTGGCGTTCATCGAGAATTTCAACGTCAGCACGGGCGAGCTCATCTACCCAGCCGCCGATATCAGTGAGCAGATATCCACCGCCGGCAAGGAGGCCAGCGGCACGGGCAACATGAAGTTCATGTTCAACGGCGCGGTCACTCTGGGCACGCTGGACGGCGCCAACATCGAGATATTGGAGCGCGTGGGGCGGGAGAATATCTGCATCTTCGGCCTGACGGCGGAGCAGGTCATGCGCTATTATCTGGAGGGCGGCTATCTGGCCTTCGACGAATGTAAGAACGACGCGCGCCTAAAGCGGCTGACCGATCAGCTGATCGACGGCAGCCTGCCGGCGGCGGGCGGCGCTTTTTGGGGCATATACGACCCGCTGCTCAGGAACAACGACGAATATTTCGTGCTGAAGGATTTCGGCGCGTATCTGGCGGCCTGGCGGCAAATGCAGGCCTGGTACGCCGAGCCGGCGCTTTGGCGCAACATGGCGATAACCAACGTGGCCAAGGCGGGTTATTTCAGCAGCGACCGCACGATCACCGAATACGCGCGGGACATCTGGCATTTATAAGCGGCGTTACGTATGACGGTAGATAAGCATTAAACGTAAGGGAGGTTTTTGGAGATGAGCAAAAAAGAATGTCTGGCGATGCTGCTGGCCGGCGGGCAGGGCAGCCGTCTGGGGGCGCTGACGCGGCGGATCGCCAAACCGGCCGTATCGTTTGGCGGCAAATACCGCATAATCGATTTCAGCCTGAGCAACTGTGCCAATTCCGGTATCGACACCGTGGGCGTGCTGACGCAATACCGCCCGCTGATGTTGAATTCCTATATCGGCACGGGCGCGCCGTGGGATCTGGACGAAGCCGGCGGCGGGGTGTTCGTGCTGCCGCCCTATGCCACGCAGGAGGGCGCGGAATGGTATCAGGGCACGGCCGACGCGGTGTATAAGAATCTGGATTTCATCGAAAGCTATGACCCGGAATACGTGTTGATCATCTCCGGCGATCATCTCTACAAAATGGACTATAACCAGATGCTGGATTTTCACAAGCAAAGCGAGGCGGAGCTCACCGTCTCCGTGATCAAAGTGCCGCTGGCGGAGGCCGGGCGCTTCGGCATCATCACGGCGGCGGCGGACGGCCGTATCGAGAAATTCACCGAAAAGCCCGCCCAACCGGACAGCGATCTGGCCTCCATGGGCATCTACATATTCGACTGGCCGGTTCTGAAGGCCGCCCTTTTGGCCGACGCCGCCAAGGCGGATTCCGACCATGATTTCGGCAAAAACGTGATACCCATGCTGCTTAGCGAGGGCAGGCGCCTGTTCGCTTACGCCTTCTCCGGTTACTGGAAGGACGTCGGCACGATCGAAAGCTATTATCAGACCAGCATGGATCTGCTGCGCGAAGACAGCGAGTTCGACATCTTCTCCGGCAGCCAGCGTATCTTCAGCAATTCCAACATCTATCCGCCGCATTACGCCGGGCCGAACGCGGTCATCGAAAATTCGGTCATCTGCAACGGCTGCACGGTGCTGGGCGAGGTGAAGCGCTCTATCGTCAGCTCCGAGGCCTACGTCGGCGCGGGGGCCAAGGTGGAAGGCGCGATACTCCTGCCGGGCGCAAGGGTGGAAAACGGCGCCCGCGTCATGCGCGCTATCGTGGGCGAGGGCGCGGTGGTGGAGATGAACGCCTATTTCGGCAGCCTGGACGAAAACAAACCCATCGCCGTCTGCGGCGACGGCGAGCATATCAAGGACGATCTGTGGAGCAGGGGGTATTAAAATGAGCGCAAGAATTTTAGGACTGGTTTCCTGCAACTACAACAACGATGCGTTCGGCAGCCTGACGGCGGAACGCGGTATGGCGGCGCTGCCCTTTGGCGGGCGCTATCGCGTGCTGGATTTTCCGCTTTCCAACATGGTGAACGCCGGTATCCGCACCATAGGCGTGATCACGCCCTACCATTACCGCGCGATCATGGACCACGTGGGCGCGGGCAAGGAATGGTCGCTGAACCGCAAAAACGGCGGCATGTTCATTCTGCCCGGCTCCATCTACGGGCTGAAGAATATGCGCTCCACCTTCCTTTTGCGCGATATTATCCAGAACCGCGCCTTTTTGGACCGCGGCGACGAGGAATTCGTGCTGCTTTCCGGCAGCCACAAGATCTATAACATGGATCTGCGGCCGTTCATCGCCGCGCACCGGGCCTCCGGCTGCGACGCGACGCTGCTCTATAAGCCGATAAACGACGCGGAGAACTACGCGGGGACGTATCTGGAGCTGGACGGCGCCAATGTGCGCGGTATTTTGGCCGAGGCGGCGGGGCAGGCGGCCTGCTTTATGGACTGCTTCATCATTCGGCGCGAGCTGCTGCTGAAATTCATCGACTGGTACATGGCGCTGGGCTATCTCGATCTGATGGATATCATCGCCGAGAACCTGCCGAACCTGAACGTCGGCGCTTACGCCTT
>CANQSW010000122.1 GCA_947626615.1 uncultured Peptococcaceae bacterium
ATCGCCAGATCGTCCGCCCGCTTCAGCGCGTTGAACAGCAGCGGCACCAGCACCGCCACCAGCCCGGAGCAGCGCTTGGCTACGCTCCCGGTGGAAAGATCGCCGCCGCGGCTTCGCTGCGCCTTCATGATCTTGTTGGCCTCCTCCAGCAAAACGGGGATAAACCGCAGCGCGATCGTCATCATCATCGCCAGCTCATGCGCCGGAAAGCCCCACCGCACGAGCGGCGAGAGCAGCTTCTCCAGCGCGTCCGCCAGCGCTATCGGCGTCGTCGTAAACGTCAGCAGCCCCGCAAAAGAGACCAGCGCCGCCAGCCGCAGCAGCATCAGCACGCTCCGCAGCAGGCCCTCCTGCGTCAGCCGCAGGAAGCCCCATTGCCAAAGCACCGTCTCGCCCGGCGTAAAAAACATATTGATCAGGCAGGTGAACACCAGCAGCGCCACCAGCCCCCGCACCGCGCGGAAGGCCTTGCCCAGAGGGATCTTCGCCAGCCCCAGCAGCGCCGCGCCCACGGCGTAGACCACAGCCAGCGACCAGAATTTGTCCGCGCAGAGTATCGCCGCCAGAAACAGCATCATGCCCAGCAGCTTGGCCCGCGCGTCCAGCCGGTGCAGCAGCGAATCCGCCGGATAATACGCCCCCAGCCGGATCTGCCCTCGCTTAGCCATGCCGCTCACCCGCCTTTGCCGCCAGCGCCGCCCGGATAACGGCCGCCGCCTCCGGCAGCGTCACCGCGTCCGCCGGGATAGCCCAGCCCGCCGCCCGCAGCCGCCGCACAGCCTGCCGGGCCAGCGGCGGATAAACGCCGCACTCGGCCAAAAGCTCCACCTGGTCAAAAGCGGCGCGCAGCGGCGCGTCCAATTTAAGCTCGCCCTGCCGCAGCACCAGCAGTCGGTCGCAAAACGCCGCCAGCTGGTCGATATCGTGGCTGACGCAAACGATAGCCGCGTTCCGCTCCCGCTGCCACTCGAGCAGCAGGCGCATGAATTCGCGCCGCCCGGCCGCATCCAGCCCGACGAACGGCTCGTCCAGCAGCAGCAGAGGCGGCTGCATGATCAGCACGCTGGCCAGCGCCACCCGCCGCTTCTCCCCGCCGGAGAGGCGGTAAGGGTTTTCGTCCAAAAGCTCCCGCAGGCCCATTTTCGCCGCGATAGCCGCCACCTCGCGCTCGATGCGCTCCGCCGGCCAGCCCAGATTACGCGGGCCATAAGCCAGCTCGGCCCGCACCGTCTCGGCAAAAAGCTGATATTCCGGGTATTGGAACACCAGACCCACCCGCTCGCAGAGCGCCAGCGCCTTCGGCCGCCGGGGCGCGGTCAGCTCCAGCCCGTCCAGCCAAATTTGCCCGCCGTCCGCCGGCAGCAGACCGCCCATCAGCTGCAGCAGCGTGCTTTTGCCGCTGCCGGTGTGCCCGGCCAACGCCACCCGCTCGCCCGCCGCAACGGAAAGCGTGATATGCCGCACCGCCGCGCTCTGCCAGTCCTCCGTTTCGCCGTAGGCGCAGCTCACGTCGGTAAGCCGCAGCAATTCTTTGTTTTCTCGCTTTTTCTCCGCCATATTCACGCCGTCTCCCCGTCTTTAAGCGCCGTCAACGCGGCCAGCAGCGCGTCCAGATCCATACAGCCCGGCAGCCCCAGCATTTCGCCCAGAGCCGCCGCCGGCGGCAGCTCCAAATGGCAGCGCCGCAGCAGCTCGCCCGCGCCGAAAACCTCCTGCGGCGTGCCGCAGAACTCCAGCCGGCCGCCGGCCAGCACCGCCGCCTTGTCCGCCGCCGTAACTTCGCTCATGTTGTGCGTGATCATCACGATGGTGAGGCCCTGCCGGTGCAGCTCCGCCAGCAAACGCAGCACCTCCGCCGCCCCCGCCGGGTCGAGCATCGCCGTCGCCTCGTCCAATATCAGCGCCTGGGGCCGCATCGCCAGCGCCCCGGCTATCGCCAGCCGCTGCTTCTGCCCGCCGGAGAGCACCGCCGGGTCGGCCTGCTCCCAGCCGGCCAGCCCGACCTCCCCCAGAACCTCCGTTATGCGCCGCCGCATCTCCTCGCGCGGCACGCCCAGATTCTCCAGCCCGAAGGCCACGTCCTCCTCCACGCTGTTGCCGACGATCTGGTTGTCCGGGTTCTGAAAGACCAGCCCCACCAGCCGCCGCAGCTCGCGCATATCGTCGTATTCGCGCACCTCGCGCCCGGCCACGTAGACCCGGCCTTCCTGCGGCAAAAGCAGGCCGTTCAGATGCCGCGCCAGCGTGGATTTACCGCTGCCGTTGGCCCCCAGCACGGCCCACCATTCGCCCGGCCGTATCTCCAGCGAAACGCCGTCCAAAGCCCGCCGCCCCGCGTTATATGCAAACGTCAAATTCTCGATCCGAAACATGCTCTGCCCTCGTCCATTTCGCTATATGCCCGGCTGCTGCCGGCTACCCTATAATTACACCATATCCGCCGCAAAATGTCAACATAAAAATTAAATTTGGTAAACATAATCGGCAAAAGAAAATCAGGACCGAGCCCACGCCCGATCCTGATCCGATTTTTATTTTGCCCCGCCGCCTTAGACCAACTCGATGATCGCCAGCGGCGCGCCGTCGCCCTGACGGGCGCCGGTCTTGACTATACGGGTGTAGCCGCCCTGACGGTCGGCGTATTTCGACGCCAGCTCGTCAAATACCTTGCTCACCACGGCTTCCTCTTTGATATATGCCAGAGCCTGCCGGCGTGCGTGCAGATCGCCCCGTTTGCCCAGGGTGATCATCTTTTCGGCCGTAGAGCGCACCTCCTTGGCGCGGGTCACGGTCGTCTCGATCTTGCCCTCCTGCAGCAAAGAGGTGGTCATATTACGCAGCATGGCCCGGCGATGCGCGCTTTTCACGCCCAGTTTACGGTTTGCCATTCTTGCTCCTCCTTCACAATATTTTGCCAAGCCGGCTTATTCGTCGCCGCTTTTCAGCGCCAAACCCATTTCCGCCAGCTTGTTGATGACTTCTTCCAGAGATTTGCGGCCCAGATTCCGCACCTTCATCATGTCTTCTTCCGTCCGCGTGATCAGCTCCTGCACGGTGTTGATGCCGGCGCGATGCAGACAGTTGGAAGAACGCACGGAAAGATCCAGCTCGTCCACGGTCATCTCCAGCAGCTTATCCTTGTTATCCTCCTCGGCGTCGATCAGGCCGATCTCGTCCGGCACCGTATCGGAAAGGCAGACGAACAGCTGCAGATAATCGGTCAGGATACGCGCGCTGGTGCTGACGGCCTCGTCCGGTGTGATCGTGCCGTCGGTCCAGACGTCCAGTATCAGCTTATCGAAGTCGGTGTGCTGGCCCACGCGGGTGTTCTCCACGCGGAAGTTCACCTTCTCCACCGGCGAAAACAGCGAATCCACCGGGATAATGCCGATCGGCTGACCTTCCTTTTTGTTCTTTTCGGCGCTCACATAGCCCCGGCCCTTGTCGATAGTGATCGTCATAAACAATCTGCCGTCGGCGTCCAGGTCGGCGATATGATGCTCCGGGTTCAAGATCTCCACGTTGGAGTTCAGACGTATATCGCTGGCTTTCACTTCGCCGGGGCCGTTGGCCTCGATGTACACCGTCTGCTCCTCCGAGCCGTACATTTTAACGGATATCCCCTTCAGGTTAAGTATGATGTCCGAGACGTCCTCCACCACGCCGGGGATAGTAGTAAATTCATGCAAAACGCCCTCGATCTGCACCGAAGAAGGCGCAGCGCCGGGCAAGGAAGACAATAACACTCTTCGCAAGGAATTGCCAAGCGTAATCCCATAACCTTTTTCCAGCGGCTCCACCACGAACGAGCCGAATTTATGGTCGTCCGACATTTTGACGCACTGGATCTTCGGTTTTTCAATACCAAACATCAATATATTGCCCCCTTTTCAAAAAGCCAATAAATTCCAAACCAGAAACTGTGCTTATTAACGGGAGTAAAATTCAACGATGAGCTGTTCGGCAATCGGCGCGTCGATATCACTACGGCCGGGCAGCGCCACCATCTTGCCGGTCATGTTGGCGGCGTCAAGCTCCAACCAGCCGGGGACGGCTTTGCCCTTCAGATTTTCGGCCAGCGCCTTGAATTTCGGCGACTGCAGGCTCTTTTCACGCACTGCGACCACGTCGCCCACCTTGAC
>CANQSW010000123.1 GCA_947626615.1 uncultured Peptococcaceae bacterium
GCCAGCGGACGGCTGAATGATGAGCGGTTCGATATGCTGAGCCAGAGTTACGAGGCCGAGCAAAAGCAGCTGGAGGCGGAGGTCGCGGCCCTGCGGAAAGAGATTGAGGTACAGGCAGAACAGAACGAGAGTATTGACAGGTTCATCCGGAAAGCGAAGAAGTACGCTGGCATCACCGTCCTTGACGCCTACACGCTGCACGAGCTGGTATCCGCCATCTATGTGGACGCGCCGGACAAGAGCAGCGGGAAGCGGCGGCAGCACATCCACATCAAGTATGATGGGCCGGGTTTCATCCCGCTGGATGAACTGATGAAAGAGGGTACGGCGTGACCGAAGTCACGCCGTACCCCTTGAAAACACTGGGTTTTCCCATTTTTACGCTAATACTGTTTTACGAGCAGCGGCCTTTAGCGGCGTCCTCCTTTTGTTTTGCGGTTGTAAAATACGCGGCCGTATGTTATAATTATTGGGCCGGACGGTTTCTCTGCCGGGCCGGCGCTCCATTTGTGGTAGTAATTATTGGGGAGGTAAAATTTAACTATGACGAAGAAGAAGGCCGCGCCCCCGGCGGACAAGCCCAAACGCGGCTGGGGCGGCCTGCTGTTGAAGATCGTGATCGGGCTGCTGGTGGTGGCGGCGGCGCTGCTGATCGCGTTTCAGCTGTTGAGCCAGCGGGCTATCAAACAGATCGTGCCGGATCGCACGGCCAACGATTATCTGGAAGACCGCGTGAACATACTGGTGCTGGGGACGGACGCGGAAGACGGCGTGCACGGCCGGGCCGACAGCATCATGGTCTTTAACGTCGACTTGGAGAACGACCGCGTGAACGTCCTCTCCATTCCGCGCGACAGCCGCGTTGCCGTGCCCGGCTATCAGAACAAGACCAAGATAAACCATTCCTTCGCTTACGGCGGCGTGGAGCTGACCATGCAGACGGTGAGCGAGCTTTTGGGCGTGCCGATAGATTATTACGCCGTGACCAATTTCGCCGGTTTTGAGGATATCGTGGAGGCGGTGGGCGGCGTGTATATCGACGTGCCCAAGCGCATGAAAACGCACACCTGGTACGGCGATATCGACCTGGAACCGGGCTATCAGCTGCTGGACGCCGAGCAGGCGCTGGGCTTTGTGCGCTATCGTTACGATGCGGGCGGCGACATCGCGCGGGCGGAGCGGCAGCAGCTCTTTCTGAAGGCCGTTTACGACCGCGTGGTGCATCTGGACGACCCGACCAGGCTGCCGCAGCTCATCACCAGTATTCTCGGCATGGTCGACACCGACCTCAGCTATATGCAGCTGGCGGCGCTGGTCGACCACTTCAAGGATATAGATATCGACACGGCCTTTACCAACGAGACGGTGGGCGGCTATTCGCAGACTATCGGCGGGGCGAGCTACTGGATCATCGACGAGGACGCTATGGCCGACGCGGTGCAGCGTTTGTTCTATGACGTGCCGCAGCCGGAAGAAGACGCGGACGACGCGGCCGCGGCGGACGCAGAATAAACGACACGGGGAGGCCGGGCTAACGATGACGGAGATCACCGGCAAGCAAAAGCGGCAGCCCGGCCCGCACGCCGGGCACCGGCAGCGTATGCGCCGGCGGGTGCGCCAATATGGGGCGGATAACCTGGCCGACCACGAGCTGCTGGAGGTGCTGCTATATGCCATGCTGCCGCGGGTGGACACAAACCTGCTGGCGCACCAGCTTTTGCAGCGCTTTGGCTCTTTCTCCCGCGTGCTGGAGGCGGATTATGACGGCCTGCTGGAGGTGCCGGGAATCGGCGAGAACACGGCTTTTATGCTGACCCTGCTGCCCGCGCTGTTTCGGCGCTATCAGCTGGACCGCACCAGCCAACGGCGCGTGTTTGGCTCCACCGGGGCGTTTCGGCAGTACGTCTGCGACCTTTTTATCGGCGAGACGCATGAAGTGCTCTATCTTATCTGCCTGAACGCCGGTATGCGCGTGTTGAACAGCGTGCGCCTTTTTGAGGGCGATATCGGCAGCGTCGGCGTTTCGGTGGAGGAGATCGTGCGGGCGGCCAAAAGGCAGCGCGCGCGGAACGTGGTGCTGGCGCACAATCACCCCGGCGGCACCTTGAAAGTGAGCCGCGAGGATTTCGATCTGACGCGCCGCCTGCTGCCGGCTCTCGCCAAGGCCGGCGTCAATCTGGTGGAACATCTGGTGGTGGCGGGCGATAAGACGTTCAGCTTTGCCGAGCATAATTATATGTACGCCCTGCGCGAGGAGGCGCAGGATATCTTCGCCCCGGCGGACGAGGAATTATAGATCGAGGTAAGAAAATGGTCGAATTTGTACATCTGCATAATCACAGCGAATATTCCCTGTTAGACGGCGCGGCCCGTATCAAGGATATGGTGGCCAAATGCGCCGCTCTTGGTATGCCGGCGGTGGCGGTGACGGATCACGGCAATATGTTCGGCGTGCTGAAGCTCTATGAGGAGTGCAAAAAGGTCTCCAAGGCGCGGGCGGCGGAGGGTCTGCCGCCGATCAAGCCGGTCATCGGCTGCGAGTTCTACGTGGCGCCGCGTTCCCGCTTTCTCAAAGAGGGCAAGGAGGATAAAAGCGCCTATCATCTGATTTTGCTGGCGGAAAACCAGCAGGGCTACCGCAATTTGTGCAAGCTGAACGCCATCGCGTATCTGGAGGGCTTTTATTACAAGCCGCGTATCGACCACGAGGTGCTGCGGCAGCACAGCGAGGGACTGATCTGCCTTTCCGCCTGCCTGGCCGGCGAGGTGATCCAGGCCATGCTGGAGGGCGACAACGAGGCCGCCTACGCCGTGGCGCGGGAATATCTGGACATCTTCGGCAAGGACAATTATTTTATCGAGCTGCAGGATCACGGGCTGGAGGAGCAGCGGCTGACCAACCCGCTGCTGATCAAGCTGGCGCGCGATCTGGGCGTGGGGCTGGTCTGCACCAACGACTGCCATTACATCGACCGCGAGGATTCGGAATGGCACGATATGCTGCTCTGCGTGCAGACGGGCAAGCTGCGTGACGACCCGCTGCGTATGCGCTTCCCCAACAGCGAGTTTTATCTGAAAACGCCGGAGGAGATGCAGCGTCTGTTCGGCGAATGGCCGGAGGCTCTGGCCAACACCGTGAAGATCGCCGAACGCTGCAACGTCAATCTGGATAAGCATGAAAAGGTCGACCTGCCGGTGGTGCAGGTGCCGGAGGGCTACGATCTGGAAAGCTATCTTCGCTATCTCTGCGAGGAGGGTATCAAAAAGCGTTATGCCGAGGTGACGCCGGAGCTGCGCGAGCGGCTGGAATATGAGCTGGGCATCATCAATCATATGCGCTTTCCCGGTTATTTTCTGATAGTTTGGGATCTGATCAATTTCTGCCACCAAAACGGCATCAGGGTGGGCCCGGGGCGCGGCTCCGCCGCCGGCTCGCTGGTGGCTTATTGCCTTGGTATCACTAACATCGACCCGATCAAATACGACCTGATCTTTGAACGCTTTTTGAATCCGGAGCGCGTCAGTATGCCGGATATCGACACCGATTTCTGCGTGGTGCGCCGTGGCGAGGTCATAGATTATCTCGTTGCAAAATACGGCGAGGACAAAGTGGGCCAGATCGTCACCTTCGGCACGATGAAATCCAAGCTGGTCGTCAGAGACGTGGGCCGCGCGCTGGATCTGCCGATACCCGAAGTCAATAAGATCGCCAAGCTGATACCGAACGACCTGCACATGACGCTCACGAAGGCGCTGGAGGATTCCGCCGAGCTTCGTCAGATGTATGAGGAGGACGAGCGGATTCACGAGCTGATGGATATTTCGATGAAGCTGGAGGGCATGCCGCGCCACACCGGCACGCACGCGGCGGGCGTCGTTATCGCCCCCGCCCCGGTGACGGATTATATGCCCTGCTTCAAGATCGGCGAAAATATCCTGACCACGCAGTTTGAAAAAGAACAGGTG
>CANQSW010000124.1 GCA_947626615.1 uncultured Peptococcaceae bacterium
TGTAGACCAGCTCCTTAAGGCCGCTCTGGCTGATGATCACAGGGATATGCACGCTCTGGTTCTTCGTGCCGGGCTTTATGATGATGTCGATGCCCTGTTTATCCTCTTTTGTGACAATGTCAATGGAGGCGGTCGTATTCCGCGCGGGGCAGCGCGCGGCTCTGTTCGCGGAACACCCGGCGCTGCAGGCGCAGAGCTTTAACGCGGCAATCCTCCCAGCCCAGGAACCGCAGCAGGGCGTTCACCGCCGCCACCATGGAGTTGACCGTGGCGGGAGCGTAGCCCTGGGTCGTCAAGCCGTCTCGCCAGGCGGCTACGCTTTCCCGGGTGACGGTTTTGCCGTTCATGTGCGCCGCAAACGCCCTAGCGTCGCGGAGATATTTTTCGATAGTGCCGGCGCTTTTTTCTTCCTGCCGAAGATAGGCGGCGAAGCGCCGCAAATCTGTGCTTTTGAGCCTGTTTTCCATGCTTATCCCTCCTGTAAAATAAGTTGTGGTTTTATTTTACACGGAACGGGCGGAAAAATGCGGCCGGCGGCAATAGGATAGAAAATCAAGCCTCGGCTCGCGCAGCAGCCATGCGTCTTGGCTTGGCAAGGAACTGTTTAGAGCGTCGTTTGGGCGTTGTAGCTGGCGTTTTGTGCGATTTCGTTTATTGTTTGGGCGTTTATTGACAGCCGTTGCTACATATGCTATAATTATGCTGTTAATGCGAGCGGTTTGCAACAAACCGCCCATAGCGAAGTTAAAAATACCAAGGAGGGGTTAAAAATGGCTGAATTGAAGGGCAGCAAGACCGAACAGAATTTGCAGACCGCTTTTGCCGGCGAGTCTCAGGCGCACACGAAGTATCGCTATTATGCTTCGCAGGCCAAGAAGGACGGCTATGTGCAGATCTCCAATATCTTCGAGGAGACTGCCTCCAACGAGAAGGAACACGCCAAGCTCTGGTTCAAACTGCTGCATGACGGCGCTGTGCCGGATACGGTGACCAACCTGAAGGACGCCGCCGCCGGCGAGAACTACGAATGGACGACCATGTACGACGAATTTGCCAAGACGGCGCGTGAAGAGGGCTTCCCGCACATCGCCGCCATGTTCGAGGGCGTGGGCAAGATCGAAAAAGAACATGAGGAACGCTACCGCAAGCTGCTGGCCAACATCGAAAAGGCCGAGGTATTCGCCAAGGCCGGCGAGACGGTGTGGATCTGCCTGAACTGCGGCCATATCCACGTCGGCCCGACGGCGCCGCAGGTCTGCCCGGTCTGCGCGCACCCGCAGGCGTATTTCCAGGTTCGCGCGGAAAATTATTGAGCCGTATCCCGGCATTTTGTCAGCAAAAACGGCCTCCGTTGAACGGAGGCCGTTTTCTGTGTCTGCAAGATATTTCGGGGCAGGGCGGCGGTCAGTCGCGGAAGTAGGCCACGCCGGCCTCGAAGATGCGCTGATCCTTTTCGCCCGGCACGTTTTTGTAAAGCCCCGGCATATAACGCTCGGAATGGCCCATTTTGCCGAACACGCGGCCGTCCGGGCTGCAAATGCCCTCCACGGCGCACATGGAGCCGTTCGGGTTGAACGGCGTCTGCATGGCGGGGCGGCCGTCCAGGTCGACGTATTGCGTGCAGATCTGCCCGGCCGCGGCCAGCCGCGCGATCTCCTCCGGCGGGGCGACGAATTTGCCCTCGCCGTGCGAAATGGCTACGGTGTGGATAGCGCCGACTTCGGTATAAGCCAGCCACGGCGATTTCACGCTGGCTATGCGGGTGTTCACCAGCATACTCTGGTGCCGGTCGATGTTGTTGAAGGTGAGAGTGGGGCTCTCCGCCGTCAGGTCGCGGATCTCGCCGTAGGGCACCAGGCCCAGCTTGATCAGCGCCTGGAAGCCGTTGCAGATGCCCAGCATCAGGCCGTCGCGCCTGGTCAGAAGCTCCATAACGGCCTCTTTTAAGCGCGGGTTGCGGAAGAACGTGGCGATGAATTTGCCGCTGCCGTCCGGCTCGTCGCCGCCGGAGAAGCCGCCGGGCAGCATGACGATCTGGCTTTTGGCTATCGCCTTGGCCAGCCGGGCGACGGAATCCTCCACCATCGTCTGCGTCAGGTTGCCGATGATGAACGTCTCGCACTTGGCGCCGAATTTCTCAAACTGGCGCGCGGTGTCGTATTCGCAGTTGTTGCCGGGGAAGACGGGTATCAAAACGCGGGGCGCGGCCAAATGCCCGGCGGGGCGGTGCGCCGCGCGTTCCGCAAAGCTGTATGCCGGGGCTTCGCCCGCCGCCGGGGCGTTGGTGGGGAAGATATCCTCCAGCGTCGCCGTCCAGGCGTCCAGCAGGGCGGCCAGCGGTATGGTCTCGCCGTTTATGGCGATCTCCGGGGCGGCCTGCGTTTCGCCCAGCAGCAGCGCGCCCTCAGGCAGTTCGCAGCCGGGGGCAAGCTCCAGCATAATAGCGCCGTAGCGCCGCTCGAACAGCAATTCTTCCGGCAGATCTGCCGCAAAGCTGAAACCGATATTATTGCCGAAGCACGCCTTGCAGACGGCCTCGGCCGCGCCGCCGAAGCCGATAGCCTGCGCGGAGAGGACGCTCCCCGCGGCGGTCATATCATATACCTGCCGCAGCACGTTTTTGACGCTGGTCAGATCGGGCAGCTTTTCCGCCGTGTAGGCCGGGGAGAGCAGGCAGACGAGGCTGCCGGCCCGCTTAAATTCCGGCGTTATTATCTTGTCCGCCTTTTGCGTGCCGATAGCGAAGCTCACCAGCGTGGGCGGCACGTCGATATGCTCGAACGAGCCGGACATACTGTCTTTGCCGCCGATCGCGGCCAGCCCCAGCTCCAGCTGGGCCGTCAGAGCGCCCAGCAGCGCGGCCAGCGGCTTGCCCCAGCGCGTTTTATCCTGCCCGAGCTTTTCAAAATATTCCTGGAAGGTCAGCCAGAGGCGGGCGGGGTCTAACCCGGCGGCCGTCAGCTTCGCCACCGAGGTCACCACGGCCAGCAGCGCCCCGTGATAGGGGCTGGCGGCGGATAAATACGGGTCGAAGCCGTAGGCCATGACGGAGGCAGTCTCCGTCTCGCCCTGCAAAACGGGGAATTTGGCCGCCATAAACGGGGTGGGGGTGAGCTGCCGCCGCCCGCCGAACGGCATGACGACGGTAGCCGCGCCGATAGTGCTGTCGAAGCGCTCGGCGAGGCCCTTTTGCGAGCAGACGTTAAGGTCGGCCATAAGGCCGGTAAATTTTTCCGCGTAGGTCGCGCCCTGGGCGGGGAAGGCGGCGGGGATATTGTTCAGATCGGGCGCAGCAATCTCGGCCGCCGTGCGCTTGGGCGCGCCGTTGGAGTTCAGAAATTCGCGCGAGAGGTCGACTATGGTATCGCCGCGCCAGGTCATACGCATACGCTCGGTAGCCGTAACTTCTGCGACACGCACCGCCTGCAGGTTCTCGGCCCGGGCCGCCGCCAGAAAAGCCGCCTCGTCCGCCGCGGCCACCACCACGGCCATGCGCTCCTGCGATTCGGAGATAGCCAGCTCCGTGCCGTCCAAGCCTTCGTATTTCTTCGGCACGCGGTCAAGGTCTATCTGCAGGCCGTCCGCCAGCTCGCCGATGGCCACGCTGACGCCGCCCGCGCCGAAATCGTTGCAGCGTTTGATCAGCCGCGTCACCGCCGGGTCGCGGAAAAGCCGCTGTATCTTGCGCTCTTCCGGCGGGTTGCCTTTCTGTACCTCGGCCCCGCAGGAGGCGAGGCTTTCCAGCGTGTGGCTCTTGCTGCTGCCGGTGGCGCCGCCGCAGCCGTCGCGCCCGGTGGAGCCGCCCAGCAGTATCACCACGTCGCCCGGCTGGGGACGTTCCCGCACCACGTTGGCCGCCGGGGCCGCGCCCACCACCGCGCCGATCTCCATACGCTTGGCGACGTAGCCGGGGTGATAGATTTCCTGCACCTGGCCGGTGGCAAGGCCGATCTGGTTG
>CANQSW010000125.1 GCA_947626615.1 uncultured Peptococcaceae bacterium
GCCCCTCAGTCCAGCGCGAACAAGCGGAAAAAGAAACCGGCAGAAAAAGGCGGGCGCAGGCGAAAAGGAAACGGATTTCCGAGTGCTTTGTATTCTGCCGTTTGCTGTCTGCTACGCGTTAATTTCTTATAATATGATGTATTCCATGTGCCTGATGTGGATTGACGGCGTGATTCTTCTGCCGATGGTAATACTGGGCGTAGAAAAAATACTGCACGGAAAAAAGGGCTTGCATTATGTACTTGCGTTAGCGGCAAGCTTTATCTGCGATTATTACACAGGATATATGGTGGGAATTTTTACGGCGCTCTATCTGGTTTTCCGGGTGCTGTGCGAGGTGGAAAAAGACTCCGTCAGGGAATATGCCGTAAAAGTGCTCCGCTTTATCGCGGGAACTGCAATCGCTTTCGGGCTTGCGGCGCCGCTTCTGATTCCGGTTGCAAAGGATTTGATGCAGGGAAAGCTTGCAGGCGCTTCTTATGTCCCGGATTTTACAACAAACTTTGAATTTGCGCACCTGTTTGAAAAATTTACCAACGGCGCATATGACAGCATTACAAACAGCGGACTTCCATCTGTTTACTGCGGATGGCTGAGCGTTTTCTTTGCCGTTATCTTCCTGCTTCTGCGCCGGATTTCATGGAAAGAAAAGGCGGGCGCTGTCCTGATTACGGTATTTTTATGTTTCAGCTTCTATAACACCAGGCTTGATATGGCGTGGCACGGTTTTCAATATCCGACCTGGTTTCCTTACCGGTATGCCTTTGTGCTCAGCTTTTTTATAATCTGGCTTGCCGTGCGCGCGGTCGGCGCGGTCGCGGCGGGCTGGCCGGAAAGCGAAGTTTGGGTGTTATCCGCGCCGGTCTGCCCCACCAGCACGTACGCGCCGTTGACGTAGGGCGTTTTCACCGTAACGGTATGGTTGTTAGTATCCACCCGGCTGGCCAGCAGCACGTCGGTCACCTGCGTGGAGACCTGCTTTTTGTTCACGTCCGCCCACACCAGCGCCAGCGATTTTTCGGCCGGCTTGCTGCTCGCGCCGCGATAATTCACCTGATAATTATAGGTCAGCGTCATATCCTCGGCCAGCTTGACGAGGTAGGTATAGCTCTGGTTGGTGCCCCGCAGATAGAATTCAAAGCTCAACCCGTCGTGCGAGACCGGGGTGACGCCAAGTTTGCCCTGCGTCACGGCGTTCAACGCCTGCGCCAGGCTGAGGCCGCTTTCGTCGTCGATCTCCATGATGAAATTGAAATTGGCGGCGGCGCGCTTAGCCTTCTGCCACTCGGTAGAATTCACGATAGCCGCCGCGGGGAAGGTCACCGACAGATTATTGGTGGTGATGCCGATGTTCATGCCCTGCTCGGCCGCGTATTCCAGCGCGCCCTTTTCGATCATCACGAATTTTTCGCTTTTGCCGCCCGTCATCTGGATACTGCTCAGATTGATCTTGCCGCTCTGGATCTGCGTCTTGTTCACCGAAACGCTGTCGTCCGTCACCTTGGTCGGCTGCTTCCAGGCGCTGCCGGTGCCGGGTTCATAGCCGTTGTCCGAAATCTGCGAGACCCATTCTTTGCCGTTATGCGTCACCACGTCGCCCTTGCCGTAGGTCTTAGAGCCGTTCCAGTCGTTATCCGCCGCCAGCGCCGTCAACGGCAGGGCCAGCAGCAGTACGGCCGCCAGCAGCAGGCAAAGCAGACGTCCGGCGTTTTTCTTCGTTTTCATAAAATACCCCTCCTTCAAATTAGCGCGGCTTTTGCCGCCTTATTTTGACAGTTTGCCGTTTGCCGCTTCGCGTTACGGCAGCACACAACTATCTAGCATATATTATAATAACTTTCGGCTTATTTCTCAACCGTTTGAGCAAAAAAAGTGAGGGCATAGCCCCCACTTTATGTTTTTCGGCGTCGATTATTGGATCAGCCCCTGTTCGATAGCGGTTTTCAGCACGTTATACTGCAGCAGGGCGGAAAGGCGGCTCGCGTCGTTGGCCACGATATCCGCCGCGGCGGACTGCACGTCGGCCTGCGTGTTCAAACCGTTCTCATATTGCAGCTGCGACAGGCGGTAGACCTCCTCCAGCAGGCTCTGGCTCTGCTCGTACGTTTCATACTGCGAACGGGCCAGAGAAAGCTGCTCCAGCATAGCCTTGGCGCCGATATAATAATTATCCTGCGCCGTTTCATAGTCGATCTTCGCCGTTTCGTAGGTCAGCTCCGCCGTCTGGCCGGCATAGGTGAACACCGGGGTAACGTAGACCGTGTTGTCAAAGTTCAGTTCGGCCAGCTCGAACGTGATGCGCGCCACGTTCACCATCGGCGCGATCTGCATCATCTCCTGCGCCTTGGCTTCGGGGTCGGCGATCAGCAGCGGCTCGTAGGAGAGCTTGGTGCTGGGCGACCAGTTGGCGTTGGGCTCGCGCCCCAGCAGCACGTTCATGGTGCGCTTGGCCTGCACGGTGTTGGCGCGGGCGGCGTCCAGCGCCGCTTTTTGCGCGTTCAGCTGCGTCTGGGCCTGCAACAGCTCCAGCTTGGTGGCCATGCCCTGATCGAAGCGGCTCTGCACTATCTTCAGCTGGTTCTCCGCCTTGGTGTGGGCATAAGAAGCCGCCACCTCAGCCTGCCCGTCGCACAGCACGGTATAATACTGCTGTATCACTTTCAGCTTGCAGGCGGCCTCCTGCGCGTCGAGCGCGCTGGTGTAAAGCTCCACCGCCTTTTTGGTGGCCTCCGGGCCGTAGACCACGGCGTTGTAATACGTCTGGTCTTTAACCATCATGTTGCCGGTCAGATTGTTGACGCCAGATGCAGCAAGCGCCGCATTATACCCATCGCTACCTGGATGATAACCACTCGCAACCAAGACCATAGAAATATTCAGCCCCGCCGCGTCCTGCGCTTTTTTGCTCATATGCTTCATCTGGTTGTAGGAGACTTCCGCCGAGGCCAGGTCGTTTTTGGCTTTCAGCACGTCGCTGCTGTTTGCCAGCGCCTGCGTCATCGCGTCGTCCAGCGATATTTTGGCGGCCTCGCCCACCAGTTCCGCCTTAACTTCCGTGCTCCCCACCGGCGCGGCAGGCTCGCCCTGCTCCGTCGTAGTCTGCTCCTGCGGCAGCTCCGAGAGTATCTTGGCGTAAGCCGGCTGCGGCAGAACCGCCAGAGCCGCCGCCAGCGTCAGGCTCAGACAGGCCGTTTTCAGCTTGATCTTTTTCATAACGCTCCCTCCAAAGGATACCTTTCTATTTTCCGGCTTTAATAATACTATTATATTTGCGCCGGCGCGTTTGCCAATTTACAAACTTTTACAGCTGTCAATATTTTCGACAATATTTAGAAATTGTCAAAATTCTTGCCGAAATTTTAAGCGTCGGCGTCGGCAACTTCATGCAGGCCGTTTTTGGCGTCGCCCCGGCGGCGGCCCAATTTAGCCGCCAGCTCGTCGAACAGGCTGTATACCACGGGGACGAACAGCAGCGTGAAGAAGGTGGAGAACGCCAGCCCGAACATCACCACCACGGCCAGCCCGGCCATCATCTGCCCGCCGTCGCTGCCAAAGAACGCCATCGGCAGCATGGAAAGTATCGTCGTCAGCGCCGTCATCAGCACGGGCCGCAGCCGCAGCGGCGCCGCCCGCATAATGGCCTTGTTCAGGCTCATGCCCTCGTTGCGCCGGAGGTCGTTGATCGTATCCACCAGCACGATACCGTTGTTCACCACGATACCGATCAACATCAGCAGGCCGATCATGCCGGTGACGTCCAGCGGCTTGCCGGTTATGAACAGGCCGAAGAACGCGCCGATAAACGCCGTCGGCAGCGTGAAGAAGATGATGAACGGCTGGCTGAACGATTCGTACAGCGAAGCCATGATCATGTAGATCAGCACCACGCCCAGCAGCATCGCCTGCAGCCGCGAGGTGAACGCCTCGA
>CANQSW010000126.1 GCA_947626615.1 uncultured Peptococcaceae bacterium
CCTTCCTTATCAATATAGACCCGCAGATACCAGCTGCCGCCTTCCTTTACATACTCTACATCCCACAGTTCGAAGCCGTGCTCCGCAAGAAGCGGAAGCAGAAACCCTTCCGTCCTGGATTCATAGGTTTCCCTTTTCGTCATATTCTCACCGCCTTTAGCGGTTAGCCTGCCCAAAACGGGAGCAGATTATTTTGCCAGCGCCAGCTCTGCCGCCGCCAGCCCCGCCGCATGGCCGCTGCTGAAGGCCGCCTGCAGATTATAGCCGCCCGTGAAGCCGTCCACGTCCAGCAGCTCGCCCACGATGAACAGGCCGGGGCAGAGCTTGGAGGCAAACGTCTTCGGCTGCACCTCTTTCACCGCCACGCCGCCCTGCGTCACTATGCCTTCGTTCAGCGGGCGCGTCGCCGTCAACCGCACCGGCAGAGCCTTGAAAAGCCGCAGCAGCTCCGCCCGCTCGCGGTGAGAGAGCGTCTGCACCGGCCGCGCGCCGTCCAGCCCGGCCAGCGCTATGAAAGGCTCGATCAGCGACCTTGGCAGCAGCTCGGCCAGGGCGTTATGCAGCTGGCGTTTGGGCGCCGCCGCGATATCGCGCTCCAGCCGCGCGGCCAGCTGCTCCGGGCTAAGCGCCGGTTTTAAGTCAATAAGCGCCAGCAGCAGCTCGCCCGGCGCGTCGTGCCAAAAGCGCGCCGCCGCCCTAGATGCCGTCAGCACCAGCGGGCCGGAAAGGCCGAAATGCGTGAACAGCATTTCGCCGAAGCCGCGGTACAAAAGCTGCTTTTTGCTCACCTCGCCCCGCTTATACAGCGCAAGCTCCACGTTTTTCAGCGTGAGCCCGGCGCAGGAAGCCACCCACGCTTCGGGCGATACCAGCGGCACCAACGCCGGCAGCGGCGTTACTATCGCATGCCCGGCCGAGGCCGCCAGCTTATAGCCGTCGCCCGTGCTGCCGGTGGCCTGATAAGTGGCCCCGCCCAGCGCGAGGATAACTGCCGCCGCCCGCTCCTTGGTGCCGTCGGCCGCCGCCGCGCCGTCAACGCCGCCGGCAGAATCGAAAAGCAGCCGCCGCGCCGTTTTGTTATAGCGGACGTTTATTTTAAGCCGCCGCATTTCCGCCGCCAGCGCCTGCGTCACGTCCTGCGCGCGATCGGACGCGGGAAAGACGCGCTGCCCGCGCTCCACCTTCAGCGGCACGCCCAGCGCCTCGAAAAAATCCATCACGGCCCGGTTATCGAACGCGGCGAACGCGCTGTACATAAAGCGCCCGTTGCCGGGCAGGTTTTGGATCAGCTCGTCCACCGGAGCGGCGTTGGTGATATTGCAGCGGCCCTTGCCCGTGATCGAGAGCTTTTTGCCCAGACGGTCGTTCTTCTCCCACAGCGAGACTGCCGCGCCCGCCCGCGCCGCGGTTATGGCCGCCAGGCAGCCGGCCGCCCCGCCGCCGATCACCAGGATATCAGCCATTAAAATTCGATGCCGCGGCGCACCGGCACGCCCTTGGTGTAATAATGCTTGATCTCGCGCATCTCGGTCACCAGATCGGCCACGTCGATGACGGACTGCGGCGCGTTGCGCCCCGTCAGCACCAGCTCGATGTTGGGCAGACGGTTTTTGATCAGCTCCAGCACTTCGTCCTCCGTCACCAGCTCGAACCAGAGCGCGTTGTTGATCTCGTCCAGAATAACGATATCGACGTCGGGGTCGGCCAGCGCCTCTTTGGCCTTGGCCAGGCCGGCCTTGGCCTGCGCGTAATCCTCCGGCGTGCCTTCGCCCTTCTTCACCCAGCCGGGGTTGCCGAAGGCGTAATGCTCCACGCATTCGCCCAGACGGCGTATACCCTCGTCCTCGGCGTAGTGGCCGCTCACCTTCATAAACTGAATGATCACGACGTGCATATTGCAGCCCGCGGCCCTGAGCGCCAGCCCGAACGCCGCCGTGCTTTTGCCCTTGCCGTTGCCGGTGTATACCTCGACCTGGCCCTGCTCCAAACGTGTCCTTTTCTCTGTCATCAAAGATCCCTCCCTGAAATTTATTTATCCTGCAAAAGCTATTTCAGCTCTTTTACCGCCTTATATTGCAAAAGGCTCGCCAGCTCCGCCGCCGTCAGCCGACGGTATTCGCCGGGCTTTAAGCCCGCCAGCTTAAGCCCCGCGAAGCTTGTCCGCTTCAGCCAGAACACCTCCAGCCCCACGGCCGCCAGCATACGCCGCACCTGCCGGTTTCTGCCCTCGTGAATGGTGAGCTCCAACACCGTTTTTGCGGCCGATTTTGGCCCTTCTCGCCGTATTTTCCGCACCTTGGCAGGAGCAGTTCGCCCGTCGGCCAGATCGACGCCTGCGGCCAATTTTTGCAGCTTGGCCGCCGTCACCTCGCCAATGACCGCGCTTTCATACGTTTTATTTATCTCGCGCCCCGGGTGCAGCAGCGCGTTGGTCAGCTCGCCGTCGTCGGTCAGCAGCAGCACGCCGGAGGTGGCGTAATCGAGCCGGCCCACGGGATAGAGCCGCCCGCCCGGCGGTATCTCGCCGCGCACCAGGTCGAGCACCGTGCGGCGGCCTTTAGGGTCGCTCACGCTGGTGATATAGCCCGACGGCTTGTACAAAAGCAGATAAGTGTGCGCGGGCTGCTCCGGCGGCAGCGGCCGGCCGTCTAAGGTTATAGCATCACAGGCCGGATCGGCCTTATCGCCCAACCGGGCCGGGACGCCGTTCACGCTGACCCTGCCCGCTGCGACAAGCTCCTCCGCCGCCCGGCGTGAGGCGACGCCCCGCGCCGCCAGTATCTTCTGTAATCGTTCCGCCATATGATCCGCCCGCTTTCTCCGCTTCATTTTATTATAACAAAGCGAAGCGGCCGGCGCAACAGGGATTTTTCCGCATCGGGCCGTTTATCAGCCGCCGAAAACCAGCCGGCAGAGCCAAAACGCCGCCAAAAACGCCGCCGCGTCCGCGATAAGCCCCACCGCCAGCGCGTGGCGCGAGCGCGTGACGCCCACCGCCCCGAAATACACCGCCAGAACGTACAGCGTGGTGTCCGTGCTGCCCTGCATCGTGGCCGCCAGCCGCCCGATAAAAGAATCCGCGCCGAAGTTTTCGATCAGCTCCGCCGTCATAGCCAGCGCGCCGCTGCCGGAAAGCGAGCGCAGCAGCGCCAGCGGCAGGATATCGGCGGGCAGACCCAGCGCCCGCGCCGCCGGCTCCAGCCAATTCAGAAGCATTGCCAGCGCGCCGCTGCTTTGGCAGACCTCGATAGCGACCAGCATCGCCAGCAGATTTGGCAAGATCTTCAACAGCAGCGCCAGCCCCTCCGCCGCCCCGGCGCAGAACACGCCGTACACGTCGACGCGCTTAAAAAGAGCGTAAAGCGGCAGCAGCACCAGCAGTAGGGGCAGCATACAGTCGGCCAGCCGGGCCAAAAGTTCAGCCATGGCGACGGCGCTCCAGCCGCAGCAGCAGCCCGTGCGCGGCAAGCCCCACGGCAAGCCCGAACAGCGAGGCGGCAAACGCCAGCGGCACGATCTCCGCCGGGTTTTGGGAGCCTGCCGCCGCCCGCAGCGCGATCATCGTGGCGGGCAGCAGCGTGGGCGCGGTGGTGTTCAAAAGCAGCAGCGTGATCATACCGTCGGTGGCGCGCTCCGGCTGGGGGTTGGCACGCTGCAGCTCCTGCATGGCTTTCAGCCCAAACGGCGTGGCCGCGTTGCCCAGCCCCAGCAGATTGGCGCAGAAATTCAGCACGATCTGCGCCAGGGCCGGGCTGCCCGCCGGCAGCTCCGGGAAAAGCCGCCGCAGCAGCGGCGCAAACAGCCGCGCCAGCTTTTGCATGAGCCCGGCCGCCTG
>CANQSW010000127.1 GCA_947626615.1 uncultured Peptococcaceae bacterium
GCATGAGCGAACCTATTTTGGAGATACGCCACCTGCAAAAATCCTTCGGCAAAAACGTCGTTTTGAAGGATATCGACTTTTCGATCTGCCAGGGCGACGTCACCAGCATCATCGGCGCTTCCGGCAGCGGCAAAAGCACCCTGCTCCGCTGTATCAACGTGCTGGAGCGCCCCAGCGGCGGCGAGATATTGCACAACGGCCTGAATATTCTGGACAAGAAAAACAACATCACGGCCTACCGCGCCAAGGTGGGCATGGTGTTCCAGAGCTTCAACCTGTTCGACAACATGACGGTGCTGGATAACTGCACTATCGGCGTAACCAAGGTGCTGAAGAAGGACAAAAAATACGCCCGCGAGCTGGCGTTGAAATATCTCTGCAACGTCGGCATGGAACCCTACATCAACGCGAAGCCGAAGCAGCTTTCCGGCGGGCAGAAGCAGCGCGTGGCGATAGCCCGGGCGCTTTGTATGCAGCCGGAGGTGCTGCTGTTCGACGAGCCGACCTCCGCGCTGGACCCGGAAATGGTGGGCGAAGTGCTGGACGTTATCAGCAGCCTGGCCCGCGAAGGCATGACCATGATCATCGTGACGCACGAAATGGCCTTTGCCCGCGACGTCAGCACGCGCACCATTTTTATGGATAAGGGCGTTATCGCCGAGGACGGCACGCCGCAGCAGATATTCACCGCGCCGCAGAACCCCCGCACCAAGGAATTTTTATCGCGGTTCATGAACCGCTGAACCAAGGCAATAGAAAAGCCGCGCTGTTTGGCCAGCGCGGCTTTTTTCTGTCTGTTCGGCTCAAAGCGCGGCCAGTATCCGCCGCCGCTCCCGCTCCACCTCGCGGACGATTTTTTCCACGTCCAGCGTGGTATATTCGCCGTCGCGGTAAAGTATTTGGCCGTCCACCATAGTCAGCACCACGTCCGAGCCCTGCGCGGCGAACACGAGGTTGTTCAGCCAATCGTAGCAGGGCGCGTAATGCGGCTGGTCGACGTTCAGCAGCTGCAGATCGGCCCGCTTGCCCACGGCGATAACGCCGGTATCGTCTCGGCCCTGCGCCTGCGCACCGCCCAGCGTGGCCGCCCGCAGCGCCTCTTTCGGCGTGATGACGGTGGGATCGCCGCTGTTGGCCTTGTGCAGCAGAGCCATAAGTTTCAGCTCCTCCCAGAGGTTCTGATTGTTGTTGCTGGCCGAGCTGTCCGTCCCCAGACCGACGTTTACGCCCGCCGCCAGCATTTGCGGCACCGGCGCGATGCCGCTGGCCAGCTTCAGGTTGCTGACCGGGTTATGCGCCACGCTGACGCCCTTTTCCGCCAAAATGGCGATATCCACGTCGTCCACCCAAACGGCATGAGCCGCCGTCGTCGGCACGTCGAAAACGCCGAGGCTCTCGAACCAGGCCGCCGGGCTCAAGCCCTCGTGGCGCTCCTTACATTCCTCATGCTCCAAGCGCGTTTCGGAAAGGTGCAGGTGCATATTCAGGCCGTATTCTTTGGCGATATCGCGCATCAACAGGCAGCGCTCGCGCCCGGTGGTATATTCGGCGTGGATAAAGCTGTCCACCCGGATACGGCCATCGTCGTGGCCGTGCCAGGCCTTTACCGCCGCCAGCGCCCCGGCAAACGGCTGCTCGCTCTTTTCGTCCGCCCCCACCGGCGCCATCAGCGCGGCGTTCAGCTTGAAGCCGGCCTCGTCCGCCGCCCGGCAAACGGTATCGACGCCCATATACATATCCGTGACCGAGACCGTGCCAAAGCGCAGATTCTCCGCGATAGCCAGCAGCGTCCCCCAATAGACGGCCTCCGGCGTGAGCTTCGCCTCAAACGGGAAAATGCGGGTAAACAGCCAGTCCTGCAGGCTCAGGTTCTCGCCGTAGCCGCGCATCAGCTCCATGGCCAGGTGCGTGTGGATATTGCAGAAGCCCGGCAGCAGCAGCCTGCCCCGGCCGTCGATGACCGTCGCCCCGGCCGCGTTTTCCGGCGGCTCCACGCCGACGCTCCCCTCGGCCACCGTGAATTCCGGCGTCAGATAACGCACGTTTTGAAAAATTATGGACATATCACGCCTCCTTCTGCGCCAGACGGAACGCGAAAGCGCACCAGCCGTTTTCCGCCCGCTCCGCCAGCAGCTCATACCCCTGCCCACGCATGGCGGCGAGCACGTCCCCGCGCCGGCTGTCGATCACGCCGGAGCATAGCACCAGCCCAGCGCCCGCCAGCAGCCGCGCGAACAGGCCGCTCATCGCCATTATAACGTCGGCCACGATGTTCACCGTTATTATATCATATCCGCCCGCGCCTGCATAGCCCAAAAGCTGCGAAACCAGCGTCTGGTCGGTCAGCACGTCGCCCCAAACGGCGCGGTAGACTGAATCGTCATAGCCGTTTCGCGCGGCGTTTTCCCGCGCGGCGGCGGCGGAATGTGCCTCGATGTCCACGCCGACGGCCTGCGCCGCCCCCAGATGCAGCGCGCCGATAGATAATATCCCCGTGCCGCAGCCGAGATCCAACAGTTTGGCGCGCTCCGGCAGATATTCCTCCAGCAGCTCCAGGCAAAGGCGCGTGGTGTAATGCTGGCCCGTACCAAAGCTGCCGCCCGGCTCAATCAGCAGCAGCTTTTCGCCCGGCGCTGGGTCGTAATGCTCCCAGGAGGGGCAGACGACCAGCCGCCGGCCGATCTTGAACGGCTTGTAATACTGCTTCCAGTTATCCTCCCATTCGGCGGAATCGCGCTGCCGCACGCTGAGCGAGAGCGCGCCCCACGCTGCCGCGGCGTCCTCCCGCCGCAGAGCGGGCAGCAGGCTTTGCAGCGCCGCGATGATCGCCGCGCCCTGCTCGTCCGCCGCCAGATACAGCGTCAGCACCGTGCCCTCGCCCGCCGCCTGCTTGGTCAGGCCGTCGTCGGCATAATCGAACGGCGAGGCCGGGTCGCTCAGGTATTCGCGCAGCTCCTCGGCGCTTTCCTGCTGCCAGCCGGCCACACCGAGCCGCAGCAGCTCCGCCGCCAGGCGCTCCGCTCCTGCCGCCGTCATCGTGATCTTGACCTCCTGCCAGATCATATCGCAGCACTTCCTTTCGATTTCAGTAAAAACTTTTTCAGTAATAAACGGCAAAAGCGGCGGGCGGCGTCCGCCCCGGCCCCGCCGGGAACGGCCTCCGCCTGCCGCCTGTTCAACTTATTCGCCGCCGATAGTGTCTTTCAGCTTATTAAAAAAACCCTTCGGCTTATCCTTGCTTTTGGCGTTGCCGCCGGCGTTGCTGTTTACGGCCACACCCTGCAGCGCCGCGAATTTACGCAGCAGCTCCTTCTGCTCCGCCGAGAGATTGCGCGGCGTCACCACGTTGACGCGCACGTTTTGGTCGCCCTTGCCATAGCCGCGCAGCTTGGGGAAGCCCCGGCCGCGCAGACGGAAGGACGTGCCGCTCTGCGTGCCTTCGGGGATCGTCAGCTTCACCTTGCCGTCCAGCGTTTCCACCTCGACTTCGTCGCCCAGCGCCGCCTGCACCATATCTATCGGCAGGTCGCAAAGGATATCGTCGCCGCTGCGGCGGAAGTATTTGTGCGGCTCCACCGTCACGAAGATGTAAAGATCGCCGGCCGGGCCGCCGTTATAGCCGCCCTCGCCCTCGCCCGACATACGCAGGCGCGAATCGTTGTCCACCCCGGCGGGGATATTTATTTTGATCTTCCGCTGTTTGCGCACGCGCCCGCTGCCGTTGCAGCTGGGGCAAGGTGTTTCCACCACCGTGCCGCGCCCGGCGCAGCGCGGGCAGGTCTTGACCGTCTGGAACTGGCC
>CANQSW010000128.1 GCA_947626615.1 uncultured Peptococcaceae bacterium
CACGATGAGCTTGCCGGCGGGGTAATCGAACCCGGCCGCCAGCGGCAAAACGCCGATAGCCGCCTCCGGGTAGTCATAGTCTGCCAGCAGGTCGCGCAGGCTGTTCGCGCGCAGCTTCGAGCTGACGCAGAAGAAGATGCGCCGGCCCTCCCGCCGCCATTTTTTCAAGTCCTTCGCAAAAAGCGCCAGCTGGCCCACGTAGGAGGGCGCGGGCAGGGCCTTCACGTCGATATGCAGCGTCTGCGTGAGGGCGCTTTTGGCCGCCAGCTGCATAAAGCTGCTGTGCGGCCGCGCGTTTATGGCCTGTATGATCTCCTCCGCCGGCAGATAAGCCGCGGCAAAGGCGGCCAGCTCCTTTTTGCCCAGACGGCGCGCCTCCAGCAGGCCGTCGAAGTAGATCTGGCGTTCCCGTTCGGCCTCGCGCAGGTTCTGCTCGCAGAGCGCTGCTTCGTCCACCAGCAGATAAGCGTCCGCCGGCATATAATCCAGCAGCGAGACGCCGCCTCTTTGGACGCGGCAGGGAAAAAGCTCCAGCTCGCGCAGGCAGGTCTCGGCGGAGCGCTGCGTTTCCGGGTTAAAATAGCGCACGGTCTCGATCTCGTTATCGAAGAAATCCAGCCGCACGGGCCGCTCCCAGCCGACGGGGAAGATATCCGCGATGCCGCCGCGGCAGGCAAACGTGCCGGGCGTGTCGATCATGCTTTCTCTCGCGTAGCCAAGCTCCACCAGACGGGCGGCCAGTTCGTCCAGCTCTATCGTCGCGCCGGGGGTAAGCGCCAGCCGGTCGGCCAGAAAAGTCTCTTTTGGTTCAAAGCGGCCGAGCAGCGCCTCCGCCGGGGCGGCCACGCAGACGGGCCCGCCCCGGGCCAGCGCGGTCAGCGCGGCCAGACGCGCCGCCACGGCTTCCGCCTCTGGCTGAAAATCCGTAAACGGCGAAAGCTCCACCGCCGGCAGCAGCAAAGCGTTTTCGGCCAGCTCCGGCGGCAGCAGGGCGCGCAGGTTCTCCAGCCAGCCCGCGGCGGCTTCGGCGTCCGGCGTCAGCAGGCAGACGGGGCGCTGCCCGGCGCAGAGCAGGGCGGCCACGGCGGCGGCCTTAAAACTGTCCGGCAGGCCCACGGCAAAGGGAGATTCGCCCGCGGGCGGCGCAAAAAGCCTGCCCAGCTTGATATCGCCGGTCAGGCTGCGCAAAAGCTCCTGTTGAAATTGCGAGGTGTTGTTTTGCATTAGTCGTTTATAGCGCGTGGGAAAATTCGCGGGGTCATTCGTCAAGCGGGCGGGCGGCCTTGCCGTTGAAGCGGTTCATGGCCGCGACGGTGCCGAACTCCGCCCAGCAGAGCGCGGCGTTGGCGGCGTCCTCCACGGCGGGGCGCAGCAGCTGCTTTTCGTCCTCGGTGAAGCGGCCCACCACGTAATCCACCGCATCGCCGAAAAGCGGGCGGCTGATGCCAATGCGGCAGCGGCTGATGTTTTGGTCGTTGCCCATTTGGCTGATGATATCCTTCATGCCGTTGTGGCCGCCGGCCGAGCCCTTTTGGCGTATGCGCAACTGGCCGCAGGGCATATCCATATCGTCGAAGATGATGAGGATATCCGCGGCGGAGAGCTTGTAGAAATCCGCGGCGGCCCGCACGGCCTTGCCGCTCAGGTTCATAAACGTCTGGGGCTTTAGCAGCAGCAGGCGTTCGCCGTGATAGTTGGCCTCGGCCAACAGGGCGAAGAATTTGTTTTTGTTGAACTCCGCCCCCAGCTTTTCCGCCAGATAGTCCACGGTGATGAAGCCGATGTTGTGGCGCGTGTTTTGGTAGGCGATGCCGGGGTTGCCCAGCCCTGCGATCAGTTTCATGCCTTGCGCTTCCTGTATTTTCTATGCTTATTTTATATATTTTAACACAAATCGGCCCGGCTGAAAAGCCCGCCCGGCAAATATTTTCAGGCATAAAGCGCCCGGCTTCGCATATGCTTTGGCAGAGCGACGGGCGAGAACGGAGCGTGAGCCGTATGGCAAGGGAAATTCAGGCGGAACAGGCGGAAAAGCGGGAGATCAGCGCGATCGAGCTGCCGGATATGCAGGTATATAGCCTGCAGGAAGCGGCGGTGATCGGGCGGGTGAAGGAAGCCGTGATCGACGCGCGGGACAAATGCCTGCTGGCGCTGGCGGTGGATAAGGGTGGCTGGTATCACGACGTTAGGGTGATACCGGCGGGCAAGCTCCGCACGATCGGCGAGGACGTTATCACGGTGGACGAAAAGCAGCCGCCCAGCCGCCCCGTTAACCTGCCCCGCATCGTCGAAGCCATGCGCCGACCCTGCAATATCATCGGCGCGCGCATCATCAGCGACGACGGCCGGCAGCTCGGCCGGGCGGAGGGCTTTTATCTTGACCGCGAAAGCGGCGTGATCACGCGGCTGGAGATCGCCTGCGGCGTGTTCAGCTGGCTCTGGGCGGGCAAGGTGAGCGTGGCGGCGGCGCATATCCTCACTATGGGCGACGACGCGGTGGTCGTCTCGTCCGCGGCGCTGGACGATCTGCGCGTTTCCGCCGGTATCCTCAAGGTGAATTTCGCGGCCGTGGCGGCGCTGGCCGAGCAGGGCGCCGAAAACGTGGGGCGGCTGCGGACGCGGGCGGTGCAGAGCCTGAAGACATTGCAGGAGAAGCGGCGGCACGAGCAGGCGGCCGCGCCGGCGGCGGACGAAGTGCCGGTGAACCTGTAAGGGCGCATAAAAAGCCGCCGGCCTGTGCATAATAAGCCAAAACCCGAAGGAGATGGCGTTATGCACAGGCTGTGGTTCGGTCTATCGCTGACGGTGGTGTTCGTGTTTGCGGCCGCCGCCTCGTATATTTATTTTGTGGTGTTTGGCGGCGCGCCCGAGGTGGACAAACCCTACCGCGCGGCGGCGGAGCTGGAGACGGGCTCGCCCCAGGTCACGGCCGCTATGCGGGTGACGCGGCGCGAGGTCTATGCCTGCGGCTATACGGCGGAGGAGGAAGTCTCCGGCGGCGAATTCCTCGGCCAGACGTTCGATCAGTTGGCGGAGGATGGCTGGCAGGTGGCGCGCACCGGCGAAAATAAGCTGGAAATCACGCGGCAGGTGGAGGGATTATGCCCGATAGAGCAAGAAAAGCGACTGCTGGTGGATACCGGGCGCGGTATCGCGGTGTATCGCGGCACGGCGGCGCACCGGGGCGATATGCTGCTGGAAATGCCGGTGGATAAAAGCGAACTGCCGCCGGCGCTGGCCCAGGCGCTGGCGAAAGACGGCTATCAGCTGGAGAGCGCAGCCGCGCTGGACGAGCTGCTGGAATCGCTGGACGAACTGATCGCCGCGCCGGACGCGGCCTGAAGACGCTGGATTTTTTGCCGTCTCTGTGCTATGATATAGCGAGAGACGGCAATTTTGTTTTGCGAGGTCATACATATGCAGAAGATAACGCAGCCTGCGCCCGCCGACGCGGCGCATTGGCCGAACCCGCAGGAGCGCCCGCTGGCCCCGGCCCGGCTGAACGTGGTGCTTTATCAGCCGGAGATCGCCGAGAACACCGGCAACATCGGGCGCACCTGCGCCATAACCGGCACGGCGCTGCATTTGATCGAGCCGCTGGGCTTCGATCTTTTCGACCGCCGGGCGCGCCGGGCCGGGCTGGATTATTGGGACAAGCTCTCGCTCTACGTTTATCGCGATTGGGCGGATTTTTTGGCGAAGAGCCCCGGCGCGGAGATATTTCTGGCCACGACGAAGGGGAGCGTCCGCCACACGGAGGC
>CANQSW010000129.1 GCA_947626615.1 uncultured Peptococcaceae bacterium
CGGAGCTGGCCGCCGTGGAGCGCGTGCTGGCCGCCGCGGCAAAGACCGGCGCCAAGGTCGGTATCGTCCACGTTTCAACAGTTGCTGCGGCGGAGGCGATCGTGGCCGCCCGGCGCGCCGGCGTGGACGTGACGTTTGAGATATGCTTTCATCATTTGTTCTTCGATGACGGCTGGCTGGATAGATTCGGGCCGTACGCCAAATGCAACCCGCCGCTTCGTTCCAAGGCCAACGTCGCTGGGCTTTGGCGCTTTATCGAGGACGGCTCGGCGGATTATATCGGCAGCGACCACGCGCCGCACCTGCCCGCGCAAAAGCGGCAGGGCAAGGAGCAGATCTGGCTTGCGCCCTCCGGCGTGGCGCATATCGAGCTGATGCTGCCGCTGCTGTTTACGGCGGCGCACGAGGGCAGGCTCAGCCTGGAGCGCCTGGCCGAGCTCGTGGCGGTGAACGGTTATAAGGCCATGGGGCTTTATCCGCAAAAGGGCCGCATCGCCCCCGGCGCGGACGCGGATCTTACGGTGATAGACCCGAACGCCCGCTGGCGCTTCGACCATAAGCAGATGCAGACCAGGGCCAGAGCAGCCTGCCGCCTGTTCGACGGGTTGGAGCTTTGCGGCCGGGTGGAGGCGGCTATCGTTAAGGGGCGGCCGGTCTACGCCGCCGGGATAGTGGACTATCAAAGCGCGGGCTGGGGCGATATCCTCAGCTGCCATAAAAATCAACGGGAGGAAATTTAACTATGTGCGATCACTGCAAGGGGCATGAGCTGCCCAAAACCTACGACCACCACGAGGTGGAGCAGAAGTGGTACGCCTTCTGGGAGGAGAACGGTTATTTCAGCCATAAAAACAACGCGGGCGGCCAGCCTTTTTCGGTGGTGATGCCGCCGCCGAACGTCACCGGTCAGCTGCATCTGGGCCACGCCGTCGATAACACCATGCAGGACATTCTGACGCGCTGGCACCGTATGCAGGGCCACCAGACGCTGTGGGTGCCGGGCTGCGACCATGCCGGTATCGCCACGCAGGCCAAGGTGGAGGAGCATTTGGCCAAAGACGGCGTCAGCAAATACGACCTCGGTCGCGAGGCGTTTGTGGATAAGGTGTGGGAATGGAAGGATCAGTACCATGAGCGCATCGTCCGTCAGCTCAGAATGTTAGGCTCCTCCTGCGACTGGGACCAGGAGCGCTTCACGCTGGACGAAGGCTGCAACGATGCGGTGAACGAGGTGTTCGTGCGCCTCTATAACGAGGGGCTCATCTATCGCGGCACTTATATCATCAACTGGTGCCCCAAATGCCAGACGACCATTTCCGATATCGAGGTGGAGCACAGCGACCACGCGGGTCATCTCTGGTATCTGCGCTATCCGCTGGCCGACGGCAGCGGCTATGTGACGGTGGCCACCACCCGGCCGGAGACTATGCTGGGCGATACGGCCGTGGCGGTGAACCCGGCGGACGAGCGTTTTGGCGCGCTGGTCGGCAAAAAGGTCATTCTGCCGCTAATGGACCGCGAGATACCCATTATTGCCGACGATTACGTGGATATGACCTACGGCACCGGCGCGGTGAAGATCACCCCGGCGCACGACCCGAACGATTTTGAAATGGGTCTGCGCCACCACCTGCCGCAGATCGCGGTGATCGGCAAGGACGCCAAAATGAACGAAAACGCCGGCCCTTATCAGGGCATGGACAGGGACGAATGTCGCGCCGCTGTCGTCAAGGCTATGGACGAGCTGGGCCTGCTGGAGAAGATCGAGGATATCACGCATGCGGTGGGCGAATGTTACCGCTGCGGCAGCGTGATCGAACCGCTGGTCTCGCCGCAATGGTTCGTGAAGATGCAGCCCCTGGCCAAGCCCGCTATCGAGGCCGTGAAAAACGGCGATATCCGCTTCGTGCCGCAGCGTTTTGAGAAAATTTACCTTGGCTGGCTGGAGAATATCCGCGACTGGTGCATCTCGCGCCAGCTATGGTGGGGCCACCGCATACCCGTCTGGTATTGCGACGATTGCGGCGAGGTCATCTGCCAGAAGACCGAGCCGAAGACCTGCCCCAAATGCGGCGGCCAAAAGCTCCGCCGCGACGAGGACGTGCTGGACACCTGGTTTTCCTCCGGCCTCTGGCCTTTTGAAACGCTGGGCTGGCCGGACGAAGCCAAGCTGGCGGAGTTGAAAAAATTCTATCCCACCTCGGTGCTTGTCACCGGGCGCGATATCATCTTCTTCTGGGTGGCGCGCATGATCTTCACCGGCCTGCACTTTATGAACGAAAAGCCGTTTGCCGACGTCTTTATTCATGGTCTGGTGCTGGACGCGCAGGGCCGCAAGATGAGCAAATCTCTCGGCAACGGTATCGACCCGATCGAGATAATCGAGCAGTACGGGGCAGACCCGCTGCGCTTCATGCTGATAACCGGCAACACCCCCGGCAACGATTTTCGCTTCCAGACGGAGCGCCTCGAGGCCAGCCGCAACTTCTGCAACAAAATTTGGAACGCCAGCCGCTTCGTGCTGATGAATCTTGATGATTTTCGGCCGGGCGAGGGCGAGCTCTGCCTGACGCTGGCGGATAAGTGGATACTTTCCGAACTGAAAGCGGCGGCTAACGCGGTCTCCGTCAATCTCGGCAAATATGAGCTGGGCGAGGCGGCCCGCGCCATTTATGACTTCACCTGGGATATGTTCTGCGACTGGTACATCGAAACGGCCAAGCCGCGTCTCTACGGCGAGGATAAAGAGGAGCGTTATACCGCGCAGACCGTGCTGGTGCAAGTGCTGGATAATATCCTGCGCCTGCTGCACCCGTTCATGCCTTTCATCACCGAAGAGATCTGGCAGGCCCTGCCGCACGAGGGTGAGACGATCATGCTGGCCAAGTGGCCGGAAGCCGCCAATTTGCCGGAATATCCCGCCGAGGCTGAAGTCATGCGGCTGAACATGGAGGCCGTGCGGGCCATACGCAACCTGCGGGCGGAAATGCGCCTGCAGCCCGGCCAGAAGGTGGAGCTGATCTTTGCCACCGATACGGCGGCGGACGGCTTAAAGCGCGGCGAAACGTATATCAAGGCGCTGGCCGGGGCGGAAAAGATGACTGTGCTCCCTGTCGGTTCGGCCAAGCCGGAGCAGGCCATGGCCGCCCACGTGCGCGGCGTGGATATCTATCTGCCGCTGAAAGGGCTGATCGACCTGGATAAGGAGATCGCCCGGCTGGATAAGGAGATCGCCAACATGGATAAAGAGATTGCCCGTCTCGATGCCAAGCTGGCCAATCAGGGCTTCCTCGCCAAAGCGCCGGAGGCCGTGGTGGCGGGCGAGCGCGAAAAACTGGCGGCCTATAGCGAAAAGCGGCAGAGCCTGCTGGAGCGGGCGGCCGAGCTGAAAGGTTTGGCCTGATATGCCGGGCGCGGCGGATAACGAAAAGGCCGCCTACGCGGCGGCGCTGCAATTTCTGGCCGATTCCACCAAATTCGGTATAAACCTGGGGCTGCAGCGGATCGAGCGCCTGCTGGAGCTTATGGGCAACCCGGAGCGGCGCGGCCCGAAATACCTGCATATCGGCGGCACCAACGGCAAAGGCTCCACGGCGGCCATGCTGGCCGCGATATTGCAGGCGGCGGGCCATAAATGCGGCCTGTTCACCTCGCCGCACCTTCATTCTTACCGCGAGCGCTGCCGCATCAACGGCGAGTGCATCAGCCGGGCGGAAATGGCCGCGC
>CANQSW010000130.1 GCA_947626615.1 uncultured Peptococcaceae bacterium
GCCGGCCACCGGCTCCATGATCAGGCAGGCCACCTCGTTTTTGTGCGCGGTCAGCATCGTCTCCAGCGCGGCCGGGTCGTTATACGGGCAGACCAGAGTTTCCGCCACCAGCGAGGCGACGACGCCGGGGCTGGTGGGCACGCCCTGCGTCAAAAGGCCGCTGCCGCTTTTCACCAGCAGGCTGTCGCTGTGGCCGTGATAGCAGCCCTCGAATTTCAGTATCTTATCCCGGCCGGTGTAGGCGCGGGCCACGCGGATCGCGCTCATGGTGGCTTCCGTGCCGGAGTTTACCATGCGCAGCATCTCGCAGGCGGGGTAGGCGTCGCGAATGATCTCGGCCAGCTCCACCTCGTGCGGCGTGGTGAAGCCGTAGGTGGTGCCGCTGGCGGCGGCCGCCGCCAGCTCCTCCGTCAGCCAGTCCGGCGCGTGGCCGAAGATCAGCGGGCCGTAGGAGCAAACGTAATCGATATACGTTTTGCCCTCGATATCGGTGACGCGCGGGCCTTTGGCGCTGGCCACTATGACCGGTTCGCAGTTTACGGAGCGAAAGGCGCGCACCGGGCTGTTCACGCCGCCCGGCATCAGCTCGTTTGCCAGGCGCAGTATCTCCTGTTTATCGTTATCTTTATACATTATTTGGCCTCCTGCAAAAAGCGCGCCAGTTCCGGGGCGAAATAGGTGAGGATAATATCCGCGCCCGCCCGCCGCATGGCGATGTGGCTCTCGTAGATGATCTCCGGCTGCACCGCGCCGCTGTCTACGGCCAGGCGCAGCATGGTGTATTCGCCGCTCACGCAATAGGTGGCCAGTGGCAGCTTGATCTGCGGGCGCAGCTTGGCGATGATATCCAGATAGGCCAGCGCGGGCTTCACCATGATGATATCCGCGCCCTCGGCCACGTCCAGCGCGGCTTCTTTTTCGGCCTCGCGGCTGTTGTGATAATCCATTTGATACGCCTTGCGGTTGCCCTTGCCGGGAGCGGAGTTAGCCGCCTCGCGGAACGGGCCGTAATAGGTGGAGGCGTATTTCACGGCGTAGGACATGATCGGCGTGTTGATATGCCCGGCTTCGTCCAGCCGCTGGCGTATGGCGGCCACGCGGCCGTCCATCATATCCGAGGGGGCGACCATATCCGCCCCGGCCTCAACGTGGCTGAGCGCCGTTTTGGCCAGCACCTCCAGCGTTTTATCGTTGTTCACGTAACCGTCCGGGTCAAGGATACCGCAATGGCCGTGGTCGGTGTATTCGCAGAGGCAGACGTCGGTGGTGATGAAGATATCGCTGTGGTCTTTGATCTCGCGAATGGCCCGCTGCACGATGCCGTCGGGGATAAAAGCCGCCGTGCCGCAGGCGTCGTGGGCCTCTGGCGCGGGCACGCCGAAAAGTATCACGTGCTTTACGCCGGCCTCCTCCAGCTCTTTTATGGCGGCGGGCAGCCTGTCCACCGAATAGCGGAACTGCCCCGGCATGGCCGCCAGCGGCTCTTTGATATCCCTGCCCTCCACGACGAACATCGGGTAGATCAGCTGGTCGGCGGAAAGGGAAGTTTCGCGCACCAGAGCGCGCATGGTTTCGTTGATCCGAAGTCTTCTTGGTCTGATGATCATGGCTGAAAATCTCTTTTCTGTTATATTTTTGGCTCTACGCCTGCATATCCTCTTTTAATACGGCCAGCACGCCGTCCAGGCTGTGCTCCCGCGCGGTGAGGGCGGGGGCCAGGCCAAGCTCGCGCATACGTTTGGCCGTGACGGGGCCGATAGCGACGCATTTGACGTTATCAAGCGGCGCAAGGTCGCCTCCCAGCGCCTGATACAGGCCGTCTACGGTGGAAGCGCTGGTAAACGGCACGTATTGCACCTCGCCGGAGGTAAGCAGCGTTTTAAGCTCCGCGCCGCGTCCGGTCTGCACCTTGGTGTCGTAGAGCTTCACGTCGTCCACCCGGCATTTGGCCGCAAGCGTTGGCACGAGAGCGTTGTTGGCGATAGCGCTGCGCGGCAGCAGCACGCAGTCGGCGGCGGTAAGCTGCGCCGCCAGCCCGGCGGCCAGCGAATCGCTCACCTGCTTGTTCGGCACGTAATCGGCCGTAAAGCCGATATTGGCCAGGTTGGCGGCCGTCGCTTTACCGATGGCGGCGAATTTCAGGCCGGCCAGCTGGCGCAGGTCGCCGCCCGCCGCCAAAAACTGGCGGAAGAACAGCGAAACGCCGTTGGGCGAGGTGAAGACCAGCCAGGTGTAGCGGCCGATATTGGCGATAGCGTCTTTCAGCTCCGGCGTCAGGCCTAGCGGCTCGATTTTGATAACGGGGGAGACGACGGGTCGAAAGCCGGCTTCCCGCAGCATGGCGGCAAACGGGCTGCTCTGGCGCGCGTCCCGCAGGATCAGCACGCCGGGGCGGCGGTTCGGCTCAAAAAAGTTCAGCTGCTCGCGGCAGCTCACCACGCTGCCCACGATAGTGATAGCGGGCGGCGTGAGCCCGGCCTCGCGCACCTTCTGTTCGATATCGGAAAGCGTACCGGTGACGGTCTGCTGCCGGTTGGTGGTGGCGTGGCTGACGACGGCCACCGGCGTGGCGGCGGGTTTGCCCGCCCCCAGCAGCCCCTGCGTGATGTAGGGCAGGTTGCCGAAGCCCATAAGGAAGATCAGCGTCCCCTCCAGCTCCGCCAGATTCGGGAAGTTCAGCCCGCGCACCTCGTCCTTGAAGTTGCCGGTGAACACGTGGAAGGACGAAGCCCAGTCGCGGTGGGTGACGGGTATGCCCGCGTAAGCCGGCCCGGCGATGCTGGACGTTATGCCGGGGACGACCTCCACCGGCACGCCGCGCTCCGCCAGATAAATGCCTTCTTCGCCGCCCCGGCCAAAAACGTAGGGGTCGCCGCCTTTTAAGCGCACCACGGTCTTGCCCGAGAGCGCTTTCTGGTAGAGCAGCTCGTTGATTTGATCCTGCGGCAGGGCGTGGTTGGCGGCCTGCTTGCCGACGTAAATTTTTTCGGTGCTCTCCGGCGCGCGATAGAGCAGGTTTTCGTTGATCAGGCGGTCGTAGACCAGTACCTCGGCCTGTTGTATGGCTTCGAGGCCTTTTAAGGTGATCAGGCCGAAATCCCCCGGCCCCGCGCCCACCAGATAGACCTTGCCGGGTCTTGCTTCACTCATTGGCGATCATCTCCTTTATGATTTGGGCCAGCTTTTGGCCGGCGGCCGCTTCCTCGCCGCGTTTTCCGGTGATAGTTTGGCGGTGCAGGCCGCCCGCGGTCTGGAAGAAGCCGTCCAGCGAGAAGGCCTCGCCGTTTATCTCGCAATAAGCGCCCAGGGGGGCGTGGCAGCCGCCCTCCGTCTCCCGCAGGAAGGCGCGCTCCGCCAGCATCTGCCGGTGGCTGGCCTCGTCGTGCAGGGGCCGCAGCAGCTTTTGCGCCGCCGCGTCGTCCGCACGCACCTCCAGCCCCAAAATGCCCTGCGCCGGGGCGGGCAGCAGCTCGGCCGGTTCCAGCGCAAAGCCGGTAAGCTCCGGCATAAGCCCCAGCCGGATCAGCCCGGCCGCCGCCAGCAGCACGCCTTGCAGGCCCTGCTCGCGCGCTTTTTTCAGCCGCGTTTCCACGTTGCCGCGCATGGGGGTGCAGACGATATCCGGGCGCAGCGCCCGCAGCTGGCCGATACGGCGCAGGCTGCCGGTGGCGATGACGCTGCCTTTTGGCAGCTCCGCCAGGCTGCGCTCGCCGCCGAAGCAGA
>CANQSW010000131.1 GCA_947626615.1 uncultured Peptococcaceae bacterium
CGGACACCGCAAATTTCACCTCGCCGCCGGCCGCATAAGCGTCATGATAATCGCCGAGCGCGTTTTCGCCCAGCGCCCGGTTCAGCCGCAGCCAGCTGGAGTTCAGAGTGCCCTCCGCCGCCTCCGCCTGCGGATAATAGACCATATACTGCGCGTCATCGCCCTCCAGCACGGTCAACAGCCGCACGCCGCCCGGCAGGTCGCGGTCTCGCCCGACGCTGTATACCGTATGGCCCGCGTCGTCGAACCAGCTGAGGCCGTTTTCATCGTACACGCCGAAGAGCCGGCCCAGCCGGAACACGCCCGGCGAATGGGGCAGCTCCAGCCCGGGCCGCAGCTGGCCGTCCGTGCCGATAAACTGCGTCGCCCCGGCGGTGTGGACGGCCAGCAGGCCGTTTTGCCAGCTCTCCCAGCCAAAGACCTGCTCCGGCAGCACGTAGTCGCCTAAAATGTTCAGAAGCTCATAGCCGGGCTCTCCCGGCTGCCGCAGAGCGTAAACGCCGTGGCCAAGATATGCCGCGTCGGCGTATACGGGCGGCGCAGCCCACACGCCCTCCGGCGTCAGCAGACCCCAGCCGGCGGCGGTGGCCGCCAGCGCCGCCCCGCCCCTAAAGGGCTCGGCCGCGGTGAAGGTATAATCAATAGCCAAATTGCCGCTGACGTCCTGATAGCCATAGAGGCCGGCCGCCTCGTCCTGCACCAGCACCAGACGGCTGCCCACCGCGTCCAGCCCGGCCGCCCCGTCGATAGCGGAGCCCGACTGCGCGTAGATATTCAGCAGCAGCGTCTGCCCGGCCGTATCGCGCACCAAAGCGTAGTTGCCGCTCACCGGCCCGGCGGCGGCGTATACAGGTTCGATAGCGATCTCACCGTGGGCGTTGATGTAGCCCCACGTCGTCTCCCCGCCTTTTATACGGGAAAAGGCCATCAGCCCGCTGGATATCTCTTTGAGCTCGCCCGGCAGGCCGAACAGCTTCTGGCCGTTCACGTCATAGAGCGAGGAATTGACCGGCGCGGCCGACACGTTGCTGCCAGTGGCGCAGATAAAGCGATTCGGCTCGTCCTCATAGACGGCGATGTCGGCGTATTCCGGCGCGACCAGAAAATTGCCGTAGGCGTCGACCGCGCCCCAGAGGCCGCCCTGCTTCACCCAGGCCGCCTTGCCGTAAAACGGCAGAGCCGCCTCGTATACCTGCGCGAGCACGACCTCGCCCTGCTCGTTGATATAGCCCCAGCGGCCGTCCGCCGCCGGCGCGGGATAAAGCGTCAGCTTTTCCTCCGCCGGTTTTGAGACCGGCTGATCTTGATTGGGCAGGCGCAGAACGTCCGTCCGCCAGAGCGCAAAGGCGCTGACGCTGATCAGGCAGATAAACGCCGCCGAAAACAGCAGCAGAGCGATAGTTTTCTTTCTCAACTTCATAAAAAACGAACTCCTCAGTATCACAGCTTCTCTTATTAAGAGGGGCGTATAAGCTCCCCGGTTTGCCGCAGACTATTTCTGACGGCGCTTCACCTCGGCCACGGCCAGCTCGTCGCAGCGGTTGTTCCAGGGGTTTTCCGCGTGGCCCTTCACCTTGTGCCAGCTCACCTGATGCCGCCCGGCCGCCGCCAGCAGCCGCTGCCAGAGATCCTGATTTTCCACCGGCTTTTTCTGCGCGGTGCGCCAGCCGTTTTTCTGCCAGCTGTCGAGCCAGCCCTTTTGCCAGGCGTTCACCAAATAGGCGCTGTCGCTGAAAAGCTCCACCTGGCAGGGGCGCTTCAGGGCCTCCAGCGCGGCCACGGCCGCCATTATCTCCATGCGGTTGTTGGTGGTGGCCGCTGCATAGCCGGAAATTTCCCGCGTTTTATCGCCGTAGCGCAGCACGGCCCCCCAGCCGCCCGGCCCGGGGTTGCCGGAGCAGGCGCCGTCGGTGTAGATGATAACGCCGGAGAGATATTCCGTCAACGCCTTGTCCCCCTTTTGGGCTTCGCCCGAAATTTTTGCGCCGCCGCCCGCCAAAAACTTGACGGCAGGCCGCGCAGATGCTATAATTTAAGCAGCCAAGCCGCCTGCCTTAACCGGCGAGCGGCTATTTTTGCATAGAACCGCCCGGCGCGGCGCCGCGGGGCGCTTTATATAGCTATTGTATCATAATTTTACGTTTAGTTAAACCTCTTTCCCGATATTTCGTAATTTTTGGGGCGTTTATTGGGGCGTTTAACGGAGAGGCAGGTCATCTTGAGCAACCAGAAAAAACTTACCCCGGAGGAGCTGACCTCTTACCGGCTGGAGCTGGCCAAGCTGGCCGCCGCCAGCCAGACGGAGGTGCAGGCGCTCTCGCGCGAGATCAAACGCCAGCAAAACGTGCTGGCCGCCGCGGCCGGTATGGCGCGCCACACCGAAGACCAGATCAAGACCGAACAGGCCGGGCTGAACGAGCTCGAGGCCGCCAGCCGCCGCGCCATGCGGGAACTGGCGCTGGCCAAGGATCAATGCGACCGCGCGATGGCGGCCTATAACGAGAAGCTGGAGGAAGTGAAAAACCTGCACGACCGTCTGGACGAAGAGCAGACCGAATTGCTCCGCCAGCAGGAGCAGGCAAAAAGCGTGCTGACGCGCTGGCAGCAGCAGAACTTCTTCCACCAGAAGCAGCAGGCCGTGCTGGCGCAGATCGCCGCGGAGGATACCGACAAGCTGCCGGAGCTTAGCGACTTAAAGCCGAAGGAGCAGCCCGCCGGCGGCGGCACAGCCAGCGGCCGCCCGCACGCCAACGCCGATTTCTGGAACAAGGAACAGCACGCCACGCTGAAGCTCCGCCCGGCGGCAGACGACGAGGAAGACGAAGAAGCGGCAGAGGCCCAAAAGCCCTCCACGGCCAAAACGATATTCAGCTATCTGATGTGTATCGCGGCGGCGGCCCTGCTGGCGCTGGTCATACGCACCTGGGTGCTGCTGCCGACGGAAGTTTCCGGCACTTCGATGCAGCCGACGCTTGAGCCGCACGACAGGCTGCTCACTAGCCCGCTCCCCTATCTTTGGGGCGAGCCGCAGCGCGGCGATATCATCGTCTTTCACCCGCCGCACGAATCCGGCGACGCGCTTTTCGTCAAGCGCGTTATTGGTCTTCCCGGCGAGCACGTGTTGATCGAAAACGGCGAGATATTTATCGACGACAAAAAGCTTGACGAGCCTTATCTGCCCGACGACTACACCGCGGGCTACGTGGATACCGTCGTGCCGGAACGCACGGTGTTCGTGCTGGGCGATAACCGCAACGTCAGCCACGACAGCCGCGACAGCGACGTGGCCTGCATCGGTTACGACGAGATACAGGGCGAGGCCCTCTGGCGCATTTATCCGTTTGAGAGCTTCGGCCGCGTGGAATAAAAAAAGGAGAAGCCATGGATCTGCCAAGCTTACGCAAATTGACGGCAAAACGCCGCGCACAGCTGGCCGGGGCTATGCAGGCCGCCGGCCTCGACGCGCTGCTGCTCTCCGACCGCAAAAATATCTATTACTATTCCGGCTTTGCCGGGGACGACAGCTATCTGCTGCTTTATCCCGGCGCGGCCTATCTGCTCTCCGACGGGCGCTTTATCGCGCAGGCGGCGGCCGAAGCGCCGGACGCGAAATTTCTTTGCCGCGCCTCCGGCCAGACGCTGGGCGAGCTGCTGCTGACGGCGCTCGAGGACGTGTGCCAAGCGTTTCCCGAGGCCATCGCCATCTGCGAGGACC
>CANQSW010000132.1 GCA_947626615.1 uncultured Peptococcaceae bacterium
GCTCCACCGAGAAGCACATGATACGGCCGCGGCTGATCAGGCCCTGATTGATGATAGAGGAGATCGTCACCATATCGATGTTGCCGCCGGAGAGCGGGCAGACGATCTTTTTGCCCTTGGCGGCGCGCTTTTTCAGCGCGGCCAGCGGCACCACGCCGGAAGTCTCGGCCACCAGCTTGTGCTTCTCCAGCGTCAGCAGAAACGCCTCCATGATGTCTTTTTCCGAAACGCTCACGATATCGTCCAGATACTGCGAGCAGAGCGCGAACGTGAGGTCGCCGGGGCGGCGCACCGCCACGCCCTCCGCGCAGGTCTTCATGTTATCCAGCGTCGAGGGGTGGCCGGAGTCGATAGATTTTTTCATGGACATAGCGCCGCTGGGCTCCACGCCGATTATCTTGATATCGGGGCGCAGCGCCTTGGCCGCCATGGCGATGCCGGAGGCCAGACCGCCGCCGCCGATCGGCACGAGTATCTCGTCCGCGTCCGGCAGCTCCTGCAATATCTCCAGCGCTATCGTGCCCTGCCCGCAGATCACCTCGTAATCGTCGAACGGGTGGATAAACGTATAGCCGTTTTCTTTGGCCAGCTGCACGGCCTTGTCGTAGGATTCGTCAAAAACGTCGCCCGCGATGACCACTTCCGCGCCGTAGCTTTTGGTGGCCTCCACTTTTAACAGCGGCGTTACGTTGGGCATAACGATAGTGGCCTTCACGCCGCCCATTTTGGCGGAGATAGCGCAGCCCTGCGCGTGGTTGCCGGCGCTGGCGGCGATGATGCCGCGAGAGCTTTCCTCTTTGGAAAGCGAGCTGATCTTGTTATAAGCGCCGCGGATCTTAAAAGAGCCGGTGCGCTGCAGATTCTCCGGCTTAAGATAGACCTCGCAGCCGTATTCCTGGCTGAAGAAGGCGCTCGGCATCAGCGGCGTGGGGATCAGCACGGGGCGCAGGCGTTCTTCGGCCTTCTGCACGTCCAGCAGGTGATCGCGGTCAAGATATGATTCGATTGTTTGCTTGTCCATTTTTCTGCCTCCAAACGGGTTTGATACGAAATAACTTAAATATTATACAGCGCCCGCCGCCAATAGTCAAGATTTTCCGCGCGTCTTGGCCGCAGGGCAAAAATGCCGGGCAATTCGCGCGGGTTTTGGCAAAATAGCTTGACGAATCGCCCGCGAGATGTTATAATGCCGTTGTATGGAGGCGTAGCTCAGTTGGTTAGAGTGCTTGCTTGACATGCAAGAGGTCACTGGTTCGACCCCAGTCGTCTCCACCATACCGCCAAGAGAGACCCCTGCTGTGTAGATAGCCGGCAGGGGCTTTCTTTATACCGCCGCCATTGCCACAAATTGGCGGCGCGTTTGGCGCAAGAAAACGGGTTTTCGGCGGTAGGAATTCTTTTTCCGGCGTAGAATAAATAAATTGATAAAAACGCCGTATGTTGGCAGTTTTGGTGATATGTATAACGAGGAGGAGAAACGATGAGAGCTTGGCGGAATTTGCTGCTGGCCGCGCTGCTGCTGCCTCTTTTGGCTTATCTGGCGCTGCCTTTTATGCCCAAAGCGGGCGGCGATATGGTGGCGGAGGCCGCCGTGCGGACGGCGGCGGCGCAGGAGATGCGGGGCGTGTGGGTCTCCACCGTGCTGAATCTGGATTATCCCGCCGCGCCCACGGCCTCGGCGCGCGAGCTGCAAAAGCAGGCCGATGAAATTCTGGATCATGCCGCCGCTATGGGCTTCAACGCGGTGTTTTTGCAGGTGCGCCCCTGCGCCGACGCTTTTTACGACTCCGCTATTTACCCCTGGAGCATTTATCTGACGGGCGAGCAGGGAGAAGCGCCGGAAAACGGCTTCGACCCATTGGCATATTGGGTGGCGGGCGCGCACGAGCGCGGGCTGGAGCTGCACGCCTGGATCAACCCCTATCGCATCACCCGCGCGGCCTCGGAGTGGGCGAAGCTGGCCGAAGATTCCCCGGCCAAGCAGCACCCGGAATGGGTGGTGCAGTATCAGAACAATTATTATTTTGATCCCGGTATCCCCGAGGTGCGCGATCTGGTGATCGACGGCGCGGTGGAGCTGGCTGAAAATTACGCCATAGACGGCATACATATGGACGATTATTTCTACCCCGGCACGGATTTTGCCGACGCGGCGACGTTTGCCGAATATGGCGAAGGTTTTGCCGATATCGGCGACTGGCGGCGCGACAACGTGAATCAGCTGGTGGAGGGCCTGCACAAGCGTCTGGCCCGCGTGGCCCCGGCGGTGGAATTCGGTATCAGCCCGGCCGGCATCTGGGCCAGCAAAACGCTGCACCCGGCGGGCAGCGATACCACCAGCACCTATTCCTCGTACTACAATATGTACGCCGACAGCAAGCATTGGGTCGAGGAGGGCTGGCTGGATTATATCGCGCCGCAGATATACTGGGAGGCCGGGCATAAAACGGCGGATTTCACCGCGCTGCTGGATTGGTGGAGCAATGTAACGAAAAACAGCGGCGTGAAGCTCTATATCGGCCTGGCGGACTATAAAACGCTGGAGGCCAAGGCGGCGGACGACCCGTGGTTCAACGGCCGCGAGATCGCAAGCCAGCTGGCGGCCTGCGCGGCAGACCGTCAGGTGTCCGGCGTCATACACTTCCGTTATGGCAGCATCGCCGGCAGCGCCGGGCTGCAAAAGGTGCTGGCCGCGGCCTACACCGGCGCCGGCGTGGAAGCCGTGACGGGCGATAACGTGACCGCGCCCGGTGAAGTCACCGTCAGCGTTGACGGCAAGAAGCTCGCCTTCGACGTGCAGCCCGTGGTGGAGAGCAGCCGCGTTTTGCTGCCGCTGCGCGTGATCTTTGAGGAGCTTGGCGCGACGGTGGATTACAGCGCGGGCAGCATAGTCGCCCAGAAGTCCGATACGATAATCCGGCTGGAGCTGGGCTCCGACCAAATGCAGGTGAACGGGGCGGTAAAACGGCTGGACGTTCCGGCCAAGGCCGTGGGCGGGCGCACTCTGCTGCCGCTGCGCGCCGTATCGGAGGCGCTGGGCTGCGAGGTCGATTGGGACAACGCTGCCAAGGCCGTTACCATAACCACGAAATAAAATTTAACGCTGCTATAAAAATGCAAGGAGTGAATGTCATGATACTGGTAAACACGGATTATGTCCCCGGCCGCGAGCTGGAGCTTCTGGGGCTGGTGCAGGGGAACACCATTCAGTCGAAGAATATCGGGCGGGATTTTACGCAGGGCCTGCGGCAGATCGTGGGCGGCGAGCTCAAAGCCTACACCGATATGATGTCTAAGGCGCGCGAGGAGGCCGTGGAGCGCATGGTCAAAGAGGCCGAGGCGCTTGGCGCGGACGCCGTGGTGAACGTGCGCTTCGCTTCGGCGGCTGTGATGGCCGGCGCGGCGGAGATATTGGCCTACGGCACGGCGGTGCGTTTTAAGGAATGCGGCCGGTCGTCGGGCGCTTCGACCCCACCCCCAGCGGGGCTATGCACCTGGGCAACGCCTTCAGCGCGCTGCTGGCCTGGCTGGACGTGCGGAGCCTGGGCGGGCGTATGCTGCTGCGGATAGAGGATCTGGACGCGGCGCGCTGCTCCCGCGCTAAGGCGGAGCAGCTTTTGCAGGATCTCCGCTGGCTGGGGCTGGACTGGGACGAGGGCGGGCTGGACGACGCTTTCTGCCAGAGCAAACGCGG
>CANQSW010000133.1 GCA_947626615.1 uncultured Peptococcaceae bacterium
ATGACCGCGCCCACGCCCGCGCCAGCGCCCGCGCCGCCCCAAAAAGCGCCCAGCATCACCAGAAACCGGCTGATGATATCCCGCAGCTGCAGGCCCGCCACGCTCGTCTCGCCCAGCCCGCAGATACAGCCCAGCAGCACCACGAACAGGCAGACCAGCTCGTCGGCGGAAAGGCTCTTCACGTCGTCAAGCTCGCGCAGAAGGCCAAACGCCAGCAGCATGATCAGCGAAAGCCCGGCCGCGAACGCCCCCTCGAAGCAGATGACCAGCAGATTGTAGGCCGAGGCTTCCGCCGCCAGCAGCAGATAAAGCGCCCGCAGCGTGATCAGCGCGGCCGCCGTGATGAGCGGCAGCAGCAGCCAGTCGCGCTTTTCGTCGCGCGTTTTCAGATATAGCAGCAGGCAGGTCAAAAACTCCGCCGCAATATAGGGCCAGGCGGCCAACGCCAGCGCCGAGGCACCGCCCGCCGCCACGGCCAGCAGCAGCAACCCCGCCAGCCGAGGATAGCGCAGCACCGCCGCGCCCGCAAACGCCGCGCCGAACGGATACAGCCCGCCCAAAACCTCCGCTCGCCCCAGCATAAAGCCGGCCAGCAGGCAGAAAACGTCCGCCGCCGTGATATCCGGCAGACGGAGCGCGCGGCCGCCCTCCCAGAATTTCTCCTCGTACGTAGGCGGCTTCTTCACCGCGCTCAGCTTGAAGCCGCGCTTTTGGCGCTTTGCTTTATGTTCGGCCTCCGCCTCGCGGCGGAAGGGATATACCTGCGGTTTGTCCGCCATATCGACCACCCTGCCTTGCGAAAATACTTTCAACGGCTTAAGTATAATCGTAGGCCGCGGCAAATCATGTCGCAACGGGGCGGCAAATGCCGGTTTTTTTGCGTCAAATTCGGCCGGAAAACGCCAAAAACCGCCGGCAGCCCGGTCAGGCCGCCGACGGTCCTCGTTTTCAGCTTGAAATCACTTCTCCTGCTGCCAGAACAGGCCGTCCGCCGAGGTAAAATAGACCTCGCTGTCGGCGTTTTGCAGCCTGCCCCGCAGGCGGTAGCCTTCTTCGGCACGGGCGATCTCCTCCACCCAGAAGTAATCGTCCGCGAAGTCGGTTTCAAAGGTACATTCCTGCCAGGTCTGGCCGCCGTCCGCCGTCCGGCAGCAATGCGGCGCAGGACCGGAGAGCCGCCCCGACCCAGCCGAGATATAGCCCTCGTTTTCGTCCAAAAAAGTGGCGTAATCCACCACCCAGCCGCCCGCGGGCTGAGGCAGGTCGCCGTATTGCCAGGTGAGGCCGCCGTCGTCGGAGATATACAAATATTGGGGCGCGCGGCCCATGGCGACGCCGCCCTGCAGCAGCAGCCAGATATGCTCCGGCGCAGTAAAGCCCATCAGGCTGTAAAAAACGCCGTCGTTATCGCCCCGGGGAACGGTCAGCTCCTGCCAGGTCTCGCCGTTATCGCGGCTTATCTCCAGCACGTGATCGCGCGGCTGCTCAAAATAGAAAGAAGCCGGGATAAACACCGCGGCCGTCTCCCCATAAGCCGCCGCGGCAGAGCCCATGACGGCGTCGGCGAATTCCGGCGGATACGAACCCTGCATCAGCAGCTTATCCGCCAGCGAAAAACGCGCCTCCCGGCCGTCCGCATAGGTCAGCACCAGCTCGGCGGCAGCGGAGTCTCCGGCCAGCGTCACGGCCGGGGTCTCGGCTGCCGGCGGAGCGTCCGCCGCCTCGCCCGCGCAGGCGCAGCAAAGCGCCGGGGCACAGAGCAGCAGCAAAATGGCGATAATTTTTCTGGTCATTTTGGCTCACTCCCTTAACTATACACGGCCAGAGCGGCCAGCGGCCACCCCCCCCACCGGGGCGCCGCCCACCGCCAGCCCTATATCAGCCGCGCACCCAAAGATCCTGCAGAGCCGGCTCCAGCACGTCGGTATAGGAATAATATTCCCAAACGCTGTTATCGGCTTCGTACCATTGGTCGTTCAGCTCGTCGTGGAGATACATGGCGCTCCAGCCCTCTATCTCCTCCGCCTCGTCGGCCGGCACGAAGAACTGCCAACTGGCCAGCGTCTGGCCGGAGAGGTCCTTGAAGGTGTAAATGTAACCGTGATAACCCAGCGGCGTGACGTTTGCCGGCTGCGTCGTCTGCTCGCCCCGGGCTTCTTCGATCATCTGTGCGCATTTATAAACCAGATCTTTCTGCACCGTTTCTTTGTCTATGCCGGGTTTGTCGAGCAGGGCTATGGTCATGGAGTGGATAGCGTTGCCGTCCTGCCGGGTTATCTGGATCTCCCGGGCGGCGGCGTTCCAATCGACCTGGCAGCCCAACTCTTCCGAAACGAAGCGCAGCGGCAGCATCGTGCGGCCGTTTTTGATATACGGCGCGGCCAGCAGAGTTATCTCGCTGTGAATAATAAAATTCCCGCCGAAATTTTCAGTTGTCATGTGCGCAAGCTCAGCGGCTATTTCGGGGTATAGCTGTGCCACAGCCTGCACCTCGGGGTCATTTATATTTCCTTCCAAATACAGCTCGGTGCTCTTTTTGGCTGTTTTTTGGCCGAGCGGCAGCTTGATGAGGCTGCCGTTGGTGTCGAAGTTGCTGACCCAGACCTCTTTGGAGAGACTGGAATATTCAACGGTCGCCCCCAGCTTCTCCGAAACGACGCGCACCGGCACGAACGTCACGCCGTTTACGATCTCCGGGGCAACGTCCGTCGCCAGCCGCTCGCCGTCAATATAAATGGCGATGTCGTCGGCCGCCCAGACTGGCAGCGCGGCCAAAAAGGCGGCCAGCAGCAGCAAAACAGTACAAACGATCTTCTTCATAGCTATCACATTCCTTTCGTTTTCAGCATTTTTATTGATAAAGCCCGGGCCTTGGCGAGGGGGCAGGCTTCTATCAAACGCGTTCACCGTACATCGAAGTGCGGCCGGGTTCTTGCAGCAGCTCAAGCAATTCGTCCCAAAGTTCCTCGGCAAAAACGTACCATTTTCCTGCTTTTTTGTCGAACAGCAGGCAGCGGCTGTCGTCGCCAAATTCCGGCTCGCCCTCCGGCATTTCGTATAAAACAAACTCGGCGAGCGCGTTGGTCGGCGCTTGACGCTTTTCCTCATACACGGGCTGCTCGTTATAAAAACCGATCGTATACCATTCGATATAATAATCCCAGATCTCAAACAAAGGGCCATACGGGGTCTGCGGCTCCGGCACCTCGCGCCCCTGCCCGGTCTGCAGCAGCTCGCGCAATTTGGCCACCGTCTGAATATCGTTGTAGCCGAACAGATTCCAGCCCATGCCGACGCTGGTGTAGCTGGTGGCGTATTTCCAGCCCTGCGCCGTTTCCGCCGGCACGCCGGGGCGGGCCAGCTCGGCCGGGTCGCCCGGGGCGCTTATCGTGATATTCCCGGCGGCATAAGCGACCTCGCAGCCCATATTTTCGGCCACAAAGCGCAGCGGCAGCATAACGCGGCCGTTTTTTACGTGCGGCGCGGCCAAAAGCGGCAGTTCGATATACGGCGCGGGCAAAAGCTGCCGGCGGCCCCGGCTGGCCCCCGTGGGCGCGGGCACGGCCTCGGCGGCGGCAGCGGTGTAATAAAGCGTCGCCGCCGCCCGGCCCGGCTCAAGCACCATTAT
>CANQSW010000134.1 GCA_947626615.1 uncultured Peptococcaceae bacterium
CTCGGGCACCACGGCCAAGCAGCTTGACCGCGAGCGCGACGCCAGGCCGATAGCTTACGGCGGTATGCTCATCGAATGTGCGCTGGCGTTGATCTCGCTCTGCGCGCTCGGCTTCATCTGGAACGACTACGTGGGCGGCCTGCGCACCCCCACCACCGTGTTTGCCACCGGGCTTTCCCGCATGGTGGCCACGATACCCGGCCTGGCCGGCACGGAGAGCACCGTCAGCGCTCTGCTGGTGCTGACCGTTTCCGCCTTCTGCCTGACCTCGCTGGATACCGCCACCAGACTCGCCCGCTATATGTTCCAGGAGTTCTGGCTCGCGCCCGGCCAAAGTTATAAGGACGTTTCCGGCTGGCGCGCCGTTTTGTGCAACCCGCTGGTGGCCACGGCCATAACCGTGGTGCTGGGCGTCGGCCTCGGCATGACGGGTTACAGCAAGATATGGCCGCTTTTCGGCGCGGCCAACCAGCTGCTGGCGGCGCTGGCTCTGCTGGCCGTCTGCGCCTGGCTGGGCAACGTCGGCCGCAACAACAAAATGTTTTATATCCCCATGTGCTTTATGCTGGTGGTGACGCTGATCTCGCTGTTCCAGACGGTTTCCATCCGCATCGGCCTGATCGCCGCCGGCGCGGCTGGCGTGGACTGGGGAACTTACGCGCAGGCCGTTTTAGGCTCTATCCTGATCGTGCTGGCCGTTATTCTGGCCGTCCGAGGCTTTAAGACGGTTTTCGGCGGCAGAAAAAAAGCCCAGCAGGTAAACGCCGCGCCGGTCTCGGTCGCCGCGCCGGTCTCGGCACAAAAAGCAAAGAAGATCGCCAAAATATACGGCAAGATCGACACTGCCAGAGTTTTTGGGTATAAAGGGACGAAATGCGGCCAAAAACGCTGCGTGAGGGGGAGCGTATGCTTAGAAAAAACGCGCTATGCGCACTGCTGGCGGCGCTGCTGCTGTGCCTGCTGCCGGCGGCGGCATTGGCGGCGGATATCCCGGTAATCTTTGATAGAAACGAGTTCGCCGCGGCCAAAGCGCGGCAGGGCGTAACGTATCTGCCGCTTAGGGCTGTTTTTGAGCAATGCGGCGCGACGGTCGCCTGGCAGGAGCAGAGCAAGACCATTATCGCGACGCGGGCCGACGGCGCGGTGCTGACACTTTCGGCCGCCGACAACCGGGCGACGCTGCGGCATAACGGCAGCGTGGCCGAGCCGACCATGCCCGCACCCGTTTTGACCGAGGGCGGCAAAATATACGTGCCGCTGCGCTTCGTGGCGGAGAATATGCTGTGCCAAGTGGATTGGCGCTCTGGCGCGGTGTATATCGAGCCGCTCTTCTGGGTGAGCAACGGCGTCGACCGCGTGCCTCTATGGGAGTCTCCGGATAAGGATAAAGGCGGCTTCAGATATTTTCTGAATTACGCCGATGGCGCCCTGTACGAATTTGATACCCGCCAGAGCGCCGCGGCGCTGTTATGCACGCTGCCGCTGTCAGGGTATCGGCTGGACGACCTCGACCGCTATCGTTTCAGCTTGTGGCTAGATAAAACGGCTAACCATAATTATATTATCAACGCGGAAATTTATGACAGCGATTCCGCCCTGCCGTCCGCCTTCGGTTATCATTATCTGTATGGCTGGGTGGCGGCCGACCGGAGCAAGCGCGTGATCGTTACCGCTGACGCGCCGCCCCAGCAGGCGGGCGATACGGTATATCTGGCGGGCGCGGAGGGCCTGTTCGCGGTAGACGAGCGAACCTGTCAGATACGGACTATCCCGGCGGACGCTTTTTTCGGCTGCACAAATTTGGTGTGGGCCGACGAGCGTTACGCGCTGCTGCAAAGCCAATACGGGGCGGAGTGGCTTTTGGCGGATATGTCGACCGGCGAGATCAAAGACTTGACCGGCGAGCTGCTGAGCGAGGAAAACAAGAACCGGCTGATATCTATCGCGGAACTTTCGCCGGGCTCGCTTGCTGATTATTGGCAAAATATCGGCCGGTGGGAGCTTCTCGACCCTCACCCGTATATGGAATTTGTCGGGGCGGAGCAGGGCTGGCTGCGCTTCCGCCTGACGGCGGCGTATTCCTGGGACGAAAACGGCAACTACAAGTATATCGATATCGCATATAAGCTGGATTGACTTATAAATAAAAATTTTTTTGCCAAATCATGTGGCACAATCGGCTTTTCCAGGGTATTTACGTATAGAGGGGCAAAGTATGCTAAATATCAAGGAGGTATCGGCGATGAAACGCAAAAAAACGACGTGTATCTTGCTGGTATTGTGCCTGACGCTGTTTTTTGGGTTCTCCAACGCGGCGCTGGCGGCGGATATCCCGGTATACGTTGACGGCAAGGCCGTTGCCGGGGGTATCCGGCAGGGCGGCAGCGTTTACGTGCCGTTAAGAGCCGTGGCCGAAAACTGCGGGGCCAAGGTTGTATACGACCAGACGCGGCGGGCGGTTCTCGTAAGCCGGGCGGACGGCGGTTATCTGGAGCTGGGCGCGGACGGGGCTGGCGGCGCTGTCTTCCGCCAGGGCGTAACCTATCTGCCGCTGCGCCTCGTCGGCGAATGGCTGAATTATCAGGTGGATTATGCGGCAGGCACGGTGCGGCTGAGCAAAATTGCCGCCGCGCCGCAGGCGGACACGCTGGCGCTGCCGGCCGGAAACCTTAACTGCAATCTGCTGAACAACAGCTCCTGCGTTTTCTGGCAGGGCGATATCTATTACTGGCAGCCGCTTGCCGACAGTCTGGAGCGGACGGGTGAGAACGCGGCGGCGGTCGCCCGGGGGACGTATCGCTGCTTCAACGTCTGGCAGGGCGAGCTTTACGCGGTCTATGACGGGGCGGAGCCGTACCGCGGCTATGGCCTGTATAAGTTAGACCCGGCCAGCTTCGCGCCGCAGGAAAAGATATTGGACGGCCCGCTGCAATATTGCAAGATACAGGACGGCTGGGTCTACTTCCGGCGCAGCGAAGACGGCGAGCTGTTCCGCCGCCGGCTGGCGGGAGGCGAGGCGGCAGATTTGGGGCTGGCTCACGCCGCCGAGGTCGTTATCACGGATCAACATATTTTTGCCACGGTGACCGGGCCGGGGTTCTGTCAGCTCTGGCAGGCCGGGCTGGACGGCGGCAGCCCGAAGCTGCTCACGGCGTTGGCCGGGCGGACGGCGAAGCTGCTCGATTATGCCGACGGCTATCTTTATCTGACGCTGGACAGCGCGGCGGACGCGACGCTTTGGCGTATGCGGCAGGACGGTGCGGAGCTGCGGCAGCTAAGCGCCGACGGCGCGGCCGAGGCGTGCGTTTGGGGCGGCGTTTTGTATTACAGCCGCATCGAGTGCGTCGGCACGGACGGCGAATCCGCTTCCTACGGCGGGCGCAGCGTCTGGCGTATGCCGGCGGCGGGCGGCGCGGCGGTGCGGGTATCCCCGGCGGCGGCCGTTATGTGGGCCGGATACGACCAGCCCGTTATCTGGGACGGCCGGGTGTTTTACCGGCAGTTCGCGGCGCTGGAGCGGCCCAGCTGGCATTTGGCGGCATAAGGAGGAGAGGCAAATGTTGAGAAAAAACGTACTGTTCACGCTGCTTTTGGTGCTGCTG
>CANQSW010000135.1 GCA_947626615.1 uncultured Peptococcaceae bacterium
GCGGTCGCCATGGTGACTGCACACCGAAACGCCCTTAAAATTCAACACGATGCGCTGATCGTTCACCCAGAAGTCGTTGTTCTCGCGCATGAACTTCCAGCGGCCCTTCACAAAGGCCGGCATACCGATGAAAGTGACCAGCGCCACCGCCACCACGCCAAGCTTAGTCGCCAGCCCCACCTCCGGGTCGAAAAACGCGCCGGACAAAATAGACTGCACCAGCAGCGCTATCGCCAGCAAAATTATCAGCTGCGACCAGCCGCGCCGGAAAAATTCCTGAAAATGCGCCCGCTTGTACTGCGCGTCGCTGATCGTCAATCTGATCTTAAACTCCTTGTTCTCCACTTTGTGACTTTTTACCGCGGTTTCGCGCTCCTTTTGCGCGCCTACCACTTCGCCGTTGATGTCAGCCAAATAAACGACCTCCCCCAATTATGTTTACAAATTGATACATACCAGAACGCTGCCCGCCGTCAGCCTGACTTTTGCCTCATCCGCCCGCACCACGTTGCTGACGCCAAGCGTCTGCCCCCGCCGCAGCGGGCCGCAGAGCGGATACTCGAAACCGGCCAGCTCCACCAGACGACATTCCGCCGTAAGCGGCAGCAGAGAAAACGTGCGCCCGGCAAAGCCGCAGACCGCCAGCTCCACCGGCTCGGCTCCGGCATAAAGCGGGCAAAGCAGCGCGTCGTCGTGCGCCAGAACGACTTTAGCGCCCCGTTTGGCCAGCTCCTCCGCGCAGGCGATATTGGCCAAAAGCTGATCGACCCGGCCGCCCAGCGCCCCCAGCGCCAGAATATCCCGCCAGCCGCGCTCGAACAGCGTCGTCAGCAGAAACTCGCCGTCGGTCACGTCCTTGGCGACCGGCAGCGTCACGATATCGCTGCCCTGCCGGCGGCAGGCCACCAAATGCTCCGCCGCCAGCGAATCGAAATCGCCGATCAAAAGATCCGGCGTTCGCCCCGCCGCCAACGCTGTCGCCGCGCCGCCGTCCGCCGCCGCCACAAAGGGCGCCGCCGCCACGGCCGCCAGCAGCCTCTCTGTTTGAGGCGGCTGCCCGGCCAGCAGAGCCAGCGCGGTTTGCCCGTCTATCAGTTCCCCGGCCTTTAAGCGCATACGCCGACTGCCGCCCTTTCGTCAAATTTCCCGCGAGTTCGGCGGCTCCCCGCCGCGCTATCGCAAGAGATAATGTTTATTATACACTAATCAGCGACAAAATTATAGAGCTTTTTGGGGCAAATTTCCGGCGCGGCGCAAAAAAAATGGCCAAACTGCGCCGCCAGCTTGTATTCGCGGCCGATTTGTTGTATAATTTTTCTGTGATTTTGTCGTAGTATATTTCAACGAGAGGTGCGGTAATGCAGCAAACCCCCAACAATATCAATAACCAAACCGAGCCGCCGGCCACCCCAAAGGCCGATAAAGCGCCGCAGCATAAGGCCGGAGACAACACCCGCCTGCCGCGCCGCGTGGAGGATCTGTTCAATTTACAGCAGCTGACCAGGTCGTTTTACCTTTTTATGACGGGGCTGGCGCTGATCATCGCGTTTTTCATCGTGCAGAACCTGGCCTCGGTGAAAAACGGCTGGCAGAGCCTGCTGACGCTGGCCACGCCGTTTATCTGGGGGCTTTGTCTGGCCTACGTGCTGACGCCGCTTTTGAACCGCATAGAGCGTCTGCTCTGCCGCGGCAGCTTTTTCCAGCGGCATTTCAAAACGCGCCGGACGCTCGGCATAGTCATCACGCTGCTGATCGTCGCCACGCTGCTCGGCATCTTCAGCAGCATGGTGATACCGGAGATCGTCAAAAGCGTGATCGCGCTGTTCAATCTGCTGACTGATTCCGCCTCGTACGACTGGCTGCGCGCCTATCTGGGCGATATCCTCGACCGGCTCACGGAGCTTGGCATCACCGACGCCAAGTTCACCGACCTGCCCTCGCAGATCAGGGCGTATCTGGATAACCCCAGCGAATATATGGCCAGCCTGCTGAATTACACGCAGCATTTCCTGCTCGCCGCCGGCATGAGCCTGAAAAACGTGCTGCTCGCGATCATCGTTTCCATTTATCTGATGGTCGGCAAGGAGAAATTCCTCGCCCAAAGCCGTAAGATCATCTTCGCTTGCACCGAAAAAGAGCGCGCCGAGCATTTCCTCGATTTCTGCCACCGCACCAACCGCATTTTCAGCGGCTTCATCTCCGGCAAGCTGCTGGATTCGCTGATTATCGGTATCCTGTGCTTTATCCTGATGAACGTTCTGCGGCTGGACTACGCCATGCTGATCAGCCTGATCATCGGCGTCACCAACATCATACCGTTCTTCGGCCCGTTTATCGGCGCGATCCCCAGCACGCTGCTGTTGCTCATCATCTCGCCCAAGGAGGCCGCGATCTTCATCGTGATGATACTGGTGCTGCAACAGTTTGACGGCAATATCCTCGGCCCCAAGATCCTCGGCGAATCCACGGGCCTCACCTCGTTCTGGGTCATCTTCGCCGTCATCATCATGGGCGGCACACTCGGCCTGGTGGGCATGTTTATCGGCGTGCCTATCTTCGCCACCATTTACATGGTCACCAAAAACTTCGTGGAAAAACGCCTGCAAAAGAAAAATCTGCCCGTGGACACCGAAAGCTACAAGTGAACGCATAAACCAGGCGCGGGCGGCGTGGGCTGAAGACCCGCAAAAAAGCCGGTGACAGCCATGCCCAAGCCTTCGTTTCTCCCGAACCTGCATTTTGCCCCGCCCGGGCGGCTCGCCCGCCCCCTAAGGCGGCTGCGCCGGCTGCTCGTGCTGCCGGCCGCCGTGCTGGTGGGGCTTTTGCCTGTGCTTTTGTGGCTGCTGGCCACGCTGCTTTGGTGGGAGCTGCCCTTCGATCTTTCCGCCGATATCCGCTGGCTGACCACGCTTTGCCTGGCCGCCGCGCCATTTTGCGCCGGGCTGGCTTATTGCCGCTGGCAGCCGGCCGCGCCCGTCACCGCCGGGGCCGCGGCCGCGTTTTGGCTGTGGCTGCTCGGCCTGGCGCTCTGGCTCGCCGCGTTCGGCGCGCCGGCTCTGGCCAAAACGCTGACGACGCTGCTGGCCGCCCTGCTGCTCGGCGTGGCCGGCGGAATGTCCGCCCGGCGGCTGGAGCGCGTGGCGCAAACGGAGAAGCAAAAGCAACAGCAAGCCGAATAACTGCCCCGGCAAAATCGCCAACCCCCGCTTTGGCAAAATTATTGGGAAAACTCTTGCAATTCCGTCCCGCTTTTGCTATAATTATTTTCGCACATACGCCGAAGTGGTGGAATTGGCAGACGCGTCGGACTCAAAATCCGGTGATGGCGACATCGTGTGGGTTCAAGTCCCACCTTCGGCACCAAACAATAAGGGCTATCCGCAAGGACAGTCCTTAATTTTTTTGCGTTGGTGAGCGCAGAACCCACAAAACGCCAAACAACCACTTCTGACAGCGTTTGGGAAATAACATAACGACAACCAACTGCCCGGCGGCAGAAAAGAAAGCGGCGTCCACTTCAAGTCCGGTCTTCGGCACCAGACCAACAAAATCCGAACCCGTTTCCTGTGGGAGATGGGTTCGGATTGT
>CANQSW010000136.1 GCA_947626615.1 uncultured Peptococcaceae bacterium
ATATTTATGTACATCTGGCGGGAGCGAACCGTAGGTTCGACAGCCGAGCGCCCAAGAAGCCAAGCGTGAAACGCGCCAGGGTGCAGCCGAGCGCCCAAGAGCACAAGCCGGAGGCGAAGTTCGATTGGCTACGCGAGGGGTACCCGCAAGGGTAATTGGAATCGCGAGGGGTACCCGTAAGGGTATCCCTATCAGGCGTACCAAAGAAATAAGACAGCCGCCTGCGTGCTGTCTTATTTCTTTATATTTTGCACTATTTATCCACGTATATCTTTCTGGCGCAGGCTATGCCCAGCCCGCCGTGGCCGATGTGCGTGGAAAGGCTCAGCGGCAGGTCGTCGTAGAGCAGCTCCAGCGGCGCAAACTCCTCTTTGATCTGCGCCAGCCAATCCGCCGTTTCTTCCGGTTCGGCGCTGCAGGCCGCCATCAGATAGACCTCGCCCGCTTCGTAGGCTTCTTTATAATCGTGGGCAAACTCGTTTTTGATCGCGTCGATCATCGCCTGGCGCGCCCGTTTTTTGCCGCGCACCTTGGCGTAAACGTCCAGCGTGCCGGTGGTAAATTCCAAAACCGGCTTCATGTTGAGGATAGTGCCCAGCTTGGCCGCCGTGGCGGAAATGCGCCCGCCCTTTTGCAGGTGGTGCAGCTCGTCCAGCGCCACGTAGATGATGAAATTGTTTTTCTGCTCCTCCAGCAGCCGCTTCACCTCGGCGGGGGCTACGCCCTGCTCCAGCAGCTCTTTGGCGTCCAGCACGGAGCGGTGCAGCGGCGTCGCCGTCCGCCCGTTATCCACCACCAGCACCCGCCCGGCATACTTCTCCTCGCGCGAGAGCGCCTCCGCCTGCGCGCAGCCGCCGGAGAGCCCGCTGCTCATCGGGATATAGAGGATATCGTCATATTCGGCCAGAGCCTTGTCCCAAACCTCCGTCACCGCCAGCGGCGCGGGCGCGCTGGTCGATATCTCGGCCCCGGCCGCCATCAGGCGGAAAAACTCCGCCCGGCTCAGATCGACGTTCTCCTGATAGCAGGCGCCGTCGATATAAAACGGCATCGGCACGACGAAAAAGCCGTCCTCGGCCGCCTGGTGCGGCAGGATACCGCTGTTGCTGTCCGTTACGATCCCGGTTTTTAACAAACTACCCACCAACCTTCTCTTTTCTCTTAAATATTTTTCGGCGTTTTACCGCGCCGGCCCGCCCGTGCAAACGGCGGCCGGAAAATTTGCCGGATATCCCAATAGAATTCAAATAGTAAATATAATACAAACGGCGCAAAATGTCAAGCGAACGCGCCCTGGGCGACCTTTTTCGGCGATATTTTACATTGTACGCGGCGGCAAACTATGCTATAATATAGAAAAACCATGCTTTCACACGGCGCTATAACGCCGCGGCATTTAACGACTGGAGGTTTGCGATATGAAGCTGACATTTCTCGGAGCCGCCGGCACCGTCACCGGCTCATGCTATCTGCTGGAACACGCTGGCAGCCGTTTTCTGGTGGACTGCGGTATGTTTCAGGGCAGCAAGAAGCTGAAAGAAAACAACTACGCGCCCTTCGCCTTTAACCCGGCGGAGATCGACTTCGTGCTGCTGACCCACGCGCACGTCGACCACAGCGGGCTTTTGCCCAAGCTCGTCAAAGGCGGCTTCCGCGGGCCGATATACACCACTGCCGCCACCTGCGATCTGGCCTCGGTGATGCTGCCGGATTCCGCGCATATCCAGGAATCTGAAGTGGAGCGCAAAAACCGCAAAGCCGCCCGCGCTGGCGAGAAGCTGCTGACGCCCATCTACGACACGCAGGACGCCTACAATACCGTGCAGCGCCTTAAGGCCCGCGAATACGGCGAGACGTTCTCCCCGACCGAGGGTATCGAAGTCACCTTCTTCGACGCGGGGCATATTTTGGGTTCGGCTATGGCCATGCTGCAATACACGGAAAACGGCAAGCCGAAAAAGCTGCTATTTTCCGGCGATATCGGCCGCTATGACGCCGCTATCGTGAACGACCCGGCCACCATAGAAGCCGCCGATTACGTCGTAATGGAGACGACCTACGGCAACCGCCTGCACCACGACGAAAATCTGGACGAAAACGCCAAAAAACGCTTTCTGGCCGCGACTATCAACGATACGTTCAATCGCGGCGGCAACGTCGTCATACCTGCGTTTGCGGTGGACCGCTGCCAGGATCTGCTGCTGGAGCTGACCCAGCTGCAAAACGAGGGCTTGATCAAAAACTGCAATATCTACGTGGACAGCCCGCTGGCCGTGAAAGCCACCGAGATATTCGAGAACCACCCGGAATATTTTGACGCCGAAACGCACGCCATTATCGAAAAATACGGCCGCAGCCCGTTCAAAAACGCCAACATAATCTATTCTCAAACGGTGGCGGAATCGCAGGCGATCAACCAGATCAAGAGCCGCGCCATTATCATCTCCGCCAGCGGTATGGCCGACGCCGGGCGCATCAAGCATCACCTGAAGCACAACCTTTGGCGGCCGGAAAGCACCGTGATCTTCGCTGGCTATCAGGCGGAGGGCACGCTGGGCCGCCGTTTGATCGAGGGCGAAAAGCTCGTGCGTATCCACGGCGAGCAGATCGAGGTGAAAGCCCAGATCATCACCCTGTCCGGCTATTCCGCCCACGGCGATTACAACGAGCTTTCCCGCTGGCTGTCCGGCTTTAAGCAGCTGCCGCAGAAGCTCTTCCTCACCCACGGCGAGGACGACGCCCGCGCCGCTTTTGCCGCCACGGTGCGCCAGCGCTTCGGCCTGATCGCGGAGATCCCCACGCTCGGCCAGACGTTCGATCTGGCGCTGCCCACTATCAAGCCCGTTTTGCAGACCAAACTGCCCGATACCTCCGCCGCCGAGCCGATGCTGCTCTATCTGGACGTTGAGGATATGCTGATGCTGCTGGCGCGGCGCGGCGACGGCGCGAAGCTGCAGCAGGTCAAGGCGTATCTGGCGGAGCTGACCAAGGAAGAAAAGGCCGCCGGGCTTTGATATCAGGAAAGGATCGAACGGTTTATGAAGCGATTTTTAAAATGGCTGGGCCGGCTGGCGGCGTTGATCGTTCTGCTGGCCATAGCGCTGACCGTATACAGCCTGCTCGCCCCCCCGGAACTGCCGATCACCGTTATCCACGGCGATTACGCGCTGGTGAAGGAAAGCTCGCGCTCCGCCTACATCGTGCGGCAGGCGAGCGGTGAGGAAGCGACGGAGGTGGTGCCGAGCATCATCATTTCCTACGCGATGGACGGCAACTACATCGCCGCCAAGCAGACCGAAGTTCCGGCCAACGACGAGATCAAGCCGGATTTCACCACTTACAGCTACTGGCTGATCGACACCAAGACCGGCGAGATCAACGGCCCGATCTACAACGAGGTGGAATTTGAGGCCAAATGCGACGAGCTGGAGCTCAGCTTTAACAAGTGGCTGGGGACTTAAGCTCTGCGGCGCAAATAAAAAAAGAAAAGGTGCGGTATGAAGAAATTGAAGTGGTAAAAAGATGGTAGACACGAAAGTGCCTACCATCTTTTTGTGCTAAAATAAGGGAAAGGGGTGAAAT